>JAIKXK010000373.1 GCA_024684155.1 Lachnospiraceae bacterium
TTTTCCGAGGGAAAGATGCAGTTAATCATTATGACATGGGGACTTCCTTTGGAAAGAATTAATTTGTCTCAGGCAAATTTAATGCGAATTGCAGGATTTTTGATTCAAAATGCAGTGCTTCGAGCCAACCGTTATATGGAAGCTTTAGAAAGTAGCCGTTATGTGGAAAACACCAGCCTTTTAGAGGAAGGTGCTTTCAATGCTTTGTTGGATGCTTTCTTAACAGCAAGAGGCAGAGGTTTAACAGAGTGTTGCGTACTTCGACTTCCTCAAATTTCTGAATCAGAGGAAGAAAAGGCAGTAGAAGAGGTTTCAAAGACACTTCGAAATTCCGATTATCTTGGAAAGAGAAGTGATGGACGACTTTATATTTTGCTTTCTAATACAGATACAAAGAGTGCAGATTTTGTAATTAATCGTTTAGAGGGATTAGGATATCCATCATCTATTTGGAGGAGCATGAATTAATGGAGAAATCCTTGTTGATTGTGGTTCTTTTGGTTGCCGTTAGTACAGTCATTGATGTGTTGTATCTAATCATTTCTCTTGTGAGAAATGGTCTTACCAAAAAGAATCGTCAGAATAAAAATTATGATGCAAAAAAAACTATACTTTTATTTTTAATGATGCTTTTTACACCAGTGATTGGAGAGGTGTTCTTTTTTGGAAGTGTTTTAGTGCAAAAAATCTTCTTTCGTCAGGTTAGTAATTTAGAGGGAACTGCTACCTTTGATAAGAGTAAGGTAGAGTCGAGAAATCCGGCAAACCTAGAACGGGATATGAACCTTGCTCCTATGGAAGAAGCGCTGGCTGTCAGTGATAAACAAGGCCTTCGCAACCTTATGCTTTCTGTAGTAAAGGGAGATGTGACACAGTATTTAAGTTCTATAACAAAGGCATTAAACAGTGAGGATTCAGAAACCTCTCATTATGCAGCATCCGTTCTTCGAGATGAGCTGAATAACTTTAATACAAAGGTGACCGAGTTAAAGAATAAAATCGAAGTTGCAGATACGGTAGAAAAGGTAGCTCTTTGCGATGAATTGCTTTCTTTTATGAATGTTTTCCTAAGTCAAAATGTGTTCCATGGAATTGAAAAGGAAAACTATATTCGCATTATGGAAGAAGTAGGAGAAGATTATTACAAGACTGCTCCAGCGGAAATGACGGTAGAACAGATTGGGTGGTTAAGTGTTCAACTAATGGAAATTGAAGATATGGAGTTATGCGAGAAGTGGGGGAAACGATCTTTAGAACTTTATCCTAATTCCTTGCCTACTTATACCAATCGTTTGAAGTTGTATTTTAAAGTGGATAACAGAGAAAAATTCTTTGAGACGTTAGAGGACTTGAAAAAGTCGAGAATCACAGTAGATAAAGAAACGCTAGAAATTATTCGAATGTTTGAAAACAGGTAGGAAAATATATGTCTCTGAATCAATTAGTGACAACTGAATTAGTGAAAATCATAATCGCATATTTTTTGACTATTATAGTTCCACCTGCCATTGTGTTTGGGGAAAAGTTAAAAAAGAGAAATTTACATTATACTTTCCGACTGATGGCGTATTTGTTAATGGGTAATGCCTTTGTCATTAACCTGGTACTATACCTGGAACTATTGCATATTTGCAATAAGGCCACTTTAGTTATTTTTGGCTTTGGATTTTATATTTCTGCGGCAATGTTTTTGTATGAAATAAAACCAAAAGATGTGTTAAAACAACTTCAGGTGACGGCAGAAAAACTTGGAGGGGGATTCTTAGGAAGAAAGACCTTCCGTGCTCATGTAAGGGAAGAGTTGCATCGGGCTGCGTCACGGTTATTTGCGGGTACGATTGGCGTGGTAATTCATAATCCCTTGGAGGTTCTGGGATTTATTGGAACCATGGCTCTGACACTTTATATTTTTGGCTCTAATGATTATATGAATCTTGGGTATACCGCATCGGATCTTCCTGTACACAATTATTGGATTAATGCCCTTGGGGATAATGAGCCTTTTGTGGCAGGGGTATATCCTATGGGTTATCACTGTGTAGTATTTTTTTTGCACAAGGTATTTGGTATTGAAACCTACATTTTGTTACGACACTGGGAAGTGGTAACTGTTATCTTATTTGCCGCTTCGTTAATGTCCTTTGTAGGATATGTATGTAAAAAGCATACCTTTATGGCCTTTTTAGCCGTATGCTTTTTTGCAATGCCTTCCTTTGTTATGGAAAACGTTTATACCAGATTTTTAATGGGAATTCCCCAGGAATACGCCCATGTATTTATCCTTCCTTCTTTAATGTTCTTATTAGAATTTTTTGTGAGAAGAAAGGAGGAGGAAAAGGGAAGACTGGTTCCCTCCACCTTGTGTTGGATGTTATTTTCCATAGGGTTATCCCTAACGATTTCCATTCATTTTTATGGAACCTTTGTGCTTTTGTTTTTCTGTATAGGAATCGCCTTAGCTTACCTTCCATATATATTTAGAAAAAGATATTTCTTTAGTTTGTTAAAGTCTGGATTACTAGGTCTCTTAATTGCAGTCTTACCTATGGGAATTTCTCTTTTAATGGGAAATGAATTTCAGGGATCCATGGGATGGGCTCTTGGGGTAATTTCCGGATCAACCTCATCTTCGAATACGGGAAATACAGAGAATATGGTAATTGCAGATTTAACAGATGATGATTATACCGATGATTTGGAATATTATGCTTTTTTGGAAAAACAAGGAATTCTGGATGAGGAAACACAAGCCTCTTATAAGAAAGCTCAGGAAGCAACGGGGATAACCGTTGTATCTTCTGAAAATAACAATATCCCGACCATTGTTATGGCAAAGATAAAAAATGGAATACACACTCTTTATAATAGTGCGAAAGAAAACATGTTTTATGGATTTGAAGACTATGCCTGGGTAATTTATATTGTCTTGGGAATTTTGGCCTTTGTATGTGTGATAGGATTCATTGGACAATTTTTCCATTGGGAATTTGCCAGAGCCTATCTTGGAATGGGTCTTGGAATTGGAATTCTATGGATTATTTTATCGGCAAAGGCACTTTCTCTTCCGGCTTTAATGGATGCCAATCGAACCAAAACATTTATTGGATCCTTTATAGGAATTATACTGGTTTTTGCACTGGATTTTGTCCTTCAAGGACTTACCTTTTTTATCAAAAAAAGATGGGTTCATGTTGGAGTTTCCATGGTTACAGCAGTGGCAGTGGTGTTTTTGTTTTACAACAATGGATGGATTCGAGAGCCTTTTACCTTAGAAGCTTATGAAACCAATGGTGCAATTCTTTGTCTAGAGAGTATTATGGATGAAAATAATGATTTTACCTATACCATTGTGTCAGCCAATGATGAATATCGTATGGTAAGTGACAGGGGATATCACTATGAAATTGCTACTTTTATTAAGCATTTATTCCTGTATAAGGGGGGAGAATTCTCTGATGCTTATTCAGATTTAGAAGAAGTAGATGATGGAGATATTTTCATTCCTACCAGTAAGGTCTATATATTTATTGAAAAGATTCCTGGTGATAATGGGGTGCCTTACGCAAACAGTGGACAAAGTGTTTCTGAAGAAGGAGCATCTCTGCCAATACCGGCTGCAACTTATCAGGAGACCTATTGTGGTGAGGGCAGATGGATTTGTATGTCCAAAATGTATTATTGGGCAAAGGCATATCAGAAGCTAATTGGAGATGATATGCGAGTATATTATGAGGATGATGAATTTATTTGTTATGAAATAACCCAGAATGCAAACAGTAACTATAATTTTTCTATTGATTATGGTTTTAATGATTGCGGTGAAGGAGAAGTAGAACTGGATGATTAGCAAGAAAAACTTTTTTACCATATCTGTCATGATGATTATGGTGTTTTTCCTGTTTATGGTAACAGGAGGAGCAAAGATTGCCTTGTCAAATTATGGCACAAATGAATATATGCCAAATCAAATATCAGTGAACAATACCAGTGCAAAGATAAGCGGGACTACAGAATTATCTGATGGTAGTGTCATGTACTTAGGGGATAATGCAAAGGTGTTGGCCCGGTTAAAAGAGTGGTGTGGTTATTACAAAAGAGGTGTTCAAATTGTTACCCATGGTGAGACGTTTGAAGTTCCTTCTGTTTCCATTTCTATGCTTGTAATTGATGGGCCATCTTTAGCGGATGAGGATATTCCTTTTATACAGGCGGCAGAAAAAGCTGGAATTACGTTGCTTTTTGCAACTACACCAGATACTTCCTTTTTAACGGAACATACAGAGATTGCACAGTTAATGGGAATTCGAACCATTCAAAGTGATTCTACTGCTTTAATAGGCATGCATTTATACGAAGGATTTTTACTAGGTGGGGAAGTCATATATGAATCTAGTGATGAGAATCCATCCTATTATCAGGATATGAATCTTAGAGTACCCTGGTTTATTTTGGAGTCAGCTAGTAAGGTGTATATGAGCGGTTATTTGAACAAGGCTTATAAAGACACAGATATGTCCTATACTCCTCCTATTATTTGGCGCTATAACACACAAAATACCTATGTTTATGTGGTGAATAATAATTTTATGGAAGAGTTGTCAGCGATTGGAATTTATACGGCAGTGGAATCTACAAGAGACGAGGTGTCTGTATATCCGGTGATTAACTCTCAAAATATGGTGCTTTATAACTACCCAACTGTGACCAATGAAAATACTGAAAAGATTATGGAACTATATTCAAGGGATACCATAAACTTTTTAGAAACCCTGGTATGGCCTACAATTACAGCGGTTTCTTCCGCAAATAAACTTACGCCATCCTATATGCTATCTACGAAACTGGACTATGGTAGTGAAAATGAACCTAGTGAAAAAGCATTAGCTTATTTAATGGAATTAATTCGTGAAAATCATGGAGAAGCAGGTCTTAGTTTATCATCTTATTCTGATGCAGATGAGACAGAAAAGCTAAACTATGACTTGGACTTTTTTAATACTGAGTTAGAGGATTATAACTTCTATACCTGCTACATTGGGGATATGAGCTTTGCTGATGCAATGGAGGTCTTAAAAAGCTGTAATGAAGCAGATGTTTCCATGTTAGTTTCGGATTATTCCTCACAGGAAAATCTAATCTCAGCTATGAATAATGTTATTACAGTTTCACCAACGACTTCGTCTCAGTATTATACCTTTACAAAGGATTTTACTCTTAAGTCGGTAGAAACTGCCTTAGGGTATTCTTTGGCAGGACAAAATATGGATATTTTAGTTTATCCAAAAACAAAGGATGCCCAGTTGCAGAATTTTACAGAGGATTACACAGGCTGCATTCATACCTTATATGAAGATTATGATGTATTTGATGCTACAACACTTACAGAGGCATCAAATCGGATTCGCACTTATTTGAATTTGGATTATGAAGCCAGCATGTCGGTTGAGGGCGATAAGATTATAATTACAAGTAATACGCAGGGAAGCGAGCAGTATTTTATTGTTCGTCTTTCTAATAATTTGGTAGTGTCTTCCGTTTCAGATGGAGATTTTAGCAAAATAGAAGATGGGGTGTATCTGATTTCTACTTCCCTTTCAGAAACAGTAGTAAATTTAAAAGAAAAAGATAACTCTTGGGTTAATTATTTTAGGTAGGTTAAGTATGAGAATCTGTATTGTTGCAGAAGGCTGTTATCCCTATGTGGTAGGGGGTGTATCTAGTTGGATTCACTCTATGATTCGATCTTTTCCGGAACATGAATTTGTGGTTTTAGCCATAGTGGCAGACAGAGATTCAGGTGGAGAGTTTAAATATGAACTCCCGGAAAATGTATTAGAAGTTCACGAAGTCTATTTAAATGACGATGACTGGGGAAAAGAAAAGCGCAAGCGCATGAAAAAAACTGAATATGAAACCCTTCGTAGTATTGTGGTGAATGATCATCCGGACTGGGAAGGCTTTATGAAGATTGTTCGTCGTAAAAACTTTTCCTACAACGATTTGGTTATGGGCTTGGATTTTTATGAGGCAGTAAAGGAAGCATATAAGAAGAAATATACAGACGTTCCTTTTGTAGATTTCTTGTGGACCATGCGTTCTATGTATCTTCCTTTAATTTTGGTTATGTGTGGAGATTTGCCAAAGGCAGATTTATATCACTGTGTTGCAACAGGATATGCCGGAGTGTTAGGCGCTATGGCAAAGATGCAGTATGGATGTAAACTTTTGATTTCGGAACATGGTATTTATACAAGAGAGCGAGAAGAAGAGTTAATAAAAGCAACCTGGGTACAGGGACTTTATAAAGATATCTGGATCGAACAGTTTCGAAAGATGTCTCAGTTAGCTTATGACAAGGCGGATATTGTTACTTCTTTATATGCCTATGCTTCAGAACTTCAGGAAGAGCTAGGCTGTAAAAAAGAAAAACTTCGGGTAACTCCAAATGGTGTGGATGCATCTCGCTTTGAAAATATTAATGGACCTACAGAAGAAGATAAACAATACATTAATATTGGCGCGGTAGTACGTGTTACTCCAATTAAAGATATTAAAACTATGATTCGAGCCTTTGCCTATGCGAAACACAGGGTAAGTAATCTGAAACTCTGGATTATGGGACCTTGTGATGAGGATGAAGAATATGCAAAGGAGTGCTTTGATATTGTAGAAGCCATGGAATTAGAGGATGTGGTATTTACAGACCGGGTAGATGTTACAAAGTATATTGGACGAATGGATTTTACCGTTTTAACAAGTATTTCAGAAGGCCAGCCTCTTACCATACTAGAAGGTTATGCTGCAAAAAAACCTGTAGTGGCCACAGATGTTGGAAACTGTAAAGGCTTGATCTATGGAGAGACAGATGACTATGGTCAGGCAGGAATTTTGACCCATATTATGAATGTAGAAGAAATTGCCAATGCCTTTGTGACCTTAGCTATGAATCCAGAATTAGTTCAGAAAATGGGAGAAGCAGGTTATCGTCGCTTGATGGATAAATACCTGATTTCTCAA
>JAIKXK010000386.1 GCA_024684155.1 Lachnospiraceae bacterium
GGAAGGTGTGCACATGGAAACCACATCGGTTGAGCGTAGAGAGTGGCAACAAAGATCAATTAAATTTGAAGTGCACACAGTCAGGCTTTTTTTTGGTAGTGGGTTTCCAAAATAATCCGATATGGAAATCATTCCCAGACAAATTTTTGTATTATCTCGTAATGTACTGCGGGCCTGTACACGGTAAATCTCTTTAAAATAGTCAAAGGAGCAGTACAAAGCGCCGCTTTCTTTGCCAGGTTCATTCATGATGTATGGAATGTCCTGGATATCAATATAGTTTGATTTAGTGGCAGCGATTGCCTCTGAATATAAATCTTTCGCTTCCTCGCTAGGCTGGGTGGAAAAGGTATTTAACATATCCAATAAAGCGTTATAAGTATCCACTGCTTCTTTGTAATTTTCGATGTGGATTAATGTGCGCATTAAGGATACATAAAGGCTCTCTTCGTATTTGGCAACTGCGCATGCTTTTTTCAAAATGTCCGCTGCGTAGGAGTAGATTTCCTCTTGCTGACAAATGGAGATAATGGCATGAATCAATTTGATGTATTGATTGTGGTAATAGGTACTTAAAGGAGTTACCCAGGTCGTATCCGAAAAACGTTGCAAAAACTCGCCTTTATACAACTGAAATGCCTTTAAATAGTACTTAAGTTTATCTTCTGCAGATGCGCTTTCGCAGCCCTTCTGGTAAAAGTGATCGAATTGATCATAATCCGTGATGATTTCCACATCTGGATTTAAAGAGTAGGTACCGTTTTTGGTCAGAATAAAATCTGCCGGGAAATCAGCGCCTAAAGCATCCATCATGGTACGTACACGATGGAGGGAAGTCTTTAGTGAACTGGATGTGGGAATCGTTCCATCCCAAACTTTGGAAGCTAAAGAATGAAAGGGAATGGATGTATTCTTGTTATATAAAAGATACGCCAGAATAAGCCACAGCTTAGTTGAACGATTCATGGATTCGTCTATTAAGTTGTCTTGATACTTTAATGAAAATGTACCAAACATGGTAACAGTTAATTGTTTTTTCATGCTTTTTCACGCTCACTTTTACAATTTAAAGTAAGTTTAACATGTTTGTGACGAGGCTTCAAGAGACTTTACAATTTTCAAGGGCTCATGGTATAATATTAAGGAAATTTATGGTCGGTTATTATCGGAAAATGGTGAAGCAATATGAAAAGAAAACTTAGGAAAGTCTTTTTGTTGATGGGGGCAGGTGCTATGTTTTTGACCGGTTGTGGGTCATCAACTTCGGCACAATTGAATTCCATTCTGAATGACGAATATAAAGACACTTATAAAATGAATATAGATGAAGAAGATTTGGCGTCCGAGGCAACAATTTTTGCCAGTGTAGACGGGGCGGTTTCTTCTGTACTTACACCAGAGGCTTCCGGAAAGAAAGTGGAAGAGAATCAGAAGATGATTATTGATTATTCCAATACTTCTGATGGATATGTAATGGCGCAGTATAAGAAGGATACCACCAAGAAGATCAAATGCCAAATTGAAGGACCTACAGGAATTACCTATACCTTTAATTTGACACCAACGGTTTATGCTACGCTTCCATTGTCGGAGGGGGACGGAGATTATAAGATTACCGTATATGAGAATATTTCAGGTACCTCTTATGCTACCGTTGGTTCCGTAACCACTTCTGTGAAATTAACAGATGCTATGGCGCCATTTTTGACACCGAACCAGTACGTAAATTATACAGATAAAACAAAATGCGTTGAGAAAGCTGCCATCCTTTGCAAAGGGATGGATGATGAATTGGAAAAAGTAAATGCCGTTTATGCATGGACATTAGAACATTTCCGTTATAGTTTCTTTAAAGCGGCAACCGTTCAGTCAGGATATGTTCCAGATTTGGATGAAGTATATGATGCCGGAAAGGGTATTTGTTTTGATTATGCTTCCACCATGCTAGCTATGTTGAGAAGTCAAAACATACCAACCAAATTGGTAATCGGATATAGTGGTTCCAACTATCA
>JAIKXK010000417.1 GCA_024684155.1 Lachnospiraceae bacterium
ATCATGGGTAGCTTCATCCTGTTCAATATCCTTAAAATGCTGTAATACCGCAGGTCGAATATCCACTTCCTTTAAAGTAGCATGTAATGCTTCAATCATGGATAAGGCGTTTTGATAGGTACGATCTGTGGTACCAAAACCTGGCATGGTAACTGCAATAATTCCACTGTGATCTAATTCCAATAAATCAAAGGCTCTGGCTGTCACTAAAAGCGCTAACGTGGAGTCTAATCCTCCTGAGATACCAACAACTGCTGTCTTACATCCTGTATGGGCCAGTCGCTTTCGCAAACCATAAGACTGAATATCTAAGATTTCTTCGCATCGCTCGCTACGACGAGTTTCATCCGAAGGTACAAATGGAAATGGATCTATGTATCTGGAAATTTCAGTTTTTCTTTGCTCCAAAGAAAAATAACTCTCAGTCAGGGAAAATCCTTCTTCTGATAAATATGTATTCATAGTGCGTCTTCTATGAGCAATGGTATTAACATCAATTTCTGAAACAATCATACCCTCTTCAAAGGATTCGCTTTCCATTAGGCAGCTTCCGTTTTCACAGATTAAGGAATGACCCGAATACACTACATCCTGGGTAGATTCACCAATTCCAGCTGAGGCATAAACATATCCACAGTATAATGCTGCAGACTGATGTGAAACTAACTGTTTACGATAAGCTCTTTTTCCTGTTAATTCATCAGAAGCTGACAAATTCACAATTAAGGATGCTCCGTTTAATGCCATCTCTACACTTGGTGGATTTGGTACCCATAAATCTTCACAGATTTCTGCCCCAATAACTAAGTTTTCCAATTCACTACAACAAAATAACTGCTTTGTTCCAAGACAAACTGCATTTTCCTGTCCTAATTCCTCATCCACATAATCCATATCTTCTTTTCCAGCAGTGAACTGACGAGCCTCATAAAACTCACCGTAGTTCGGTAAATTTGTCTTTGGAACCAAACCTAAGATGTCACCTTTATTTAAAGCTGCAGCAACGTTATATATCTTTCCTTTATGAGAAAAAGGAAGTCCTACAAAATAAAGTCCATTTAAATTCTTTGTAAATGCAGCAAGCTCAAGTAAAGCTTCCTTTGACTGACGAAGAATCAAATCAGAATAGAACAAATCTCCACAGGTAAATCCTGTAACACAAAGTTCTGGAAAAACACAAACATCTACTTTTTCTTCATTGGCAAGTTCCATCCAGCTTTTTATTTCTTCTGTATTTTCTTTGATGCCAGCCACTGTCACGTGCGGTGTAATGGCAGCTACCGATACAAATCCATCTTTCATCTATGCTCTCCTTGCGCGAAAACCTTTTAACTCATCAATTGAAAACTCATATTTATGATTGCAGAACTGACACTTTACCTCTACTGGTTTGTCATCCGCAATAATCTCATCTAAATCTTCTGCACCAAGAGCAGCTAAAGAATTCTCTACACGCTCTCTGGAACAATCACAAACAAAGCCCACTTCCTGTTTATCTGTAATCTTTGGATCAAGACCTTTTAGCACAGTTTCTAAAATGCCTTCTGGCGTAAGACCATTTTTTAGCATGGTAGTAACTGGTTCTAAGGATTTGATATTTTCTTCTAAAACATCAATGGTCTCTTCTTTTGTATTTGGCATAAGCTGAACAATAAATCCGCCAGCCACATCTACTGTATTTTCCTTTGTCATAAGTACACCCAATCCAACAGAAGAAGGAGTCTGTTCAGATGTTGCAAAGTAATAAGTTAAATCCTCTGCAATCTCTCCTGTCTTAAGTTCAACAGTTCCAACGTAGGGTTCTTTCAGCCCTAAATCCTTAATAACCCGAAGAATACCAACTCCAAGGGATCCTCCCACGTCTAATTTTCCATTTTTAGCAGGCAAATCTACCTGAGGATTATTGGCGAAGCCTTTGACATTACCTGACATATCAGAGGTAGCTGTAATACCGCCAATTGGACCACTTCCCATAAACTGTAAGGTCATAACATCACTTTCACTTTTTAACATGGCTCCCATCATAGATGCTGCTGCCATGGTTCGACCAAGTGCTGCTGTAACTACAGGGCTTGTATTGTGAGCCTTCCTTGCATATTCTGTAAGGTCTCTGCTGGTAATGGCAAAGGCTCTAATCTCATCTCCTGCCGCTGTGGCACGAATTAAATAATCACTCATAATCTATCTCCTATTTCTTTTTCGCAATAAAATAAACTCTCTCGGCATCTTCTTTTGGAGCCTCTAAGGTCTCGGCATCGATACACTCTATAAACAATAATCCAGCCTCACCTAAGAGTTCTTCTACCTCTTGGATTTCAAAACAATGCTGAATATGGGTTTCAAAAAACTGTTCAAAATCTTCACTGCCATCCTGATACAACACATCCTTTTTAATATAGAGTGTTAAATCATAAATATTGGTACGAGTTTCTTCATCGTATTCGTTTTCCCAGATGAAAGAGCCCTCGTCTCTGGTCTCTGCAAAGGTGTTCTCACCTAATAATTCCCTATATTTAAAAGGTGTATTCATGTCAAAAAGAAAAAGTCCACCATCTTCCAAGTAGTGATACACTTTTTGAAAGACTGAAAGTAAATCTTCCTTTGAAGTAATGTAATTCATGGAATCACAAAAACTAACAAAGGTCTTTACTGTCCCATGAAGTTCAAACTCTCTCATATCCTGAAGGGTATATAAAATATCTCCAGGCTGGCGAGATTCCTCCGCAATGGTAAGCATATCTGCGGATAAATCCATCCCAATCATGGTAAAGCCACCATCTCGGAGTCGCATTGTCATCTGACCCGTTCCACAGCCTAAATCCACCATAACTCCATCTCTTACACCATAATCCTGTAACAGATGGATAACGTTTTTGGCCCATCTGTCATAGGGTACATTATCCATAAATAAATCATATACATATGAAAAACTTAAATACGAATCCATAAAGTTTGTCCTTTCTAACTTTTAAAGTCTATCATATTTCCTAGGCTTTTAGAAGAGTTGCCTTGATTATTTAAAAGGAAATCAGTATACTTTTTTATATATTTTAAGGAGAGATTTATGGCAGAAAATTTCGAGCATTATATTTCAAAAAACATCAAAGCTTATTACAGGCGACGAATATTCTCTCCAGCCTTGTATCTTATTTTACTGTTTGTACTGTCCCTTATTTTTCCCTTAAAAAATATGGCCTTTCCATCACAGATAAATGAAGGTACTTCCCTCAGTAAACTCTATAACAATAAAGAGTATTTCGTGGATGTTACCCTGCACGATTTATACTTTACGGGATATAAAAAGGATTGGCTGGGAATTAACGTAGGCTATTTTTATTACACCATGTATGAAGATGACTGCATCATTGTTTTGCTTCGCCCTTCTACCTGTCAGCAGGGAAATCCGGAGATCAGCGAACTAACCATTCGTGGGCAAATACTTCCTAATGCTGCATCAGAAAGCATGTTACTAGAAAACTTGGCTGAGGATTTATCCTGGACCTCCTCTGGTATTAAAAAGACTATTTCTTCCATCATGTTATCCGAACCGGATGGTAATGGAATCCAGGTAAATCTGTTTCGATATATATTGATACTCACTTCCCTCTATGCCTTAGGAAGTATTCTTGTTTATCTATTATATAT
>JAIKXK010000028.1 GCA_024684155.1 Lachnospiraceae bacterium
TATTTAAAAGAAAATGTTTTAGACTACGGAACCACTTCCGTATGGAATGATAACTGCGAATACGATGGATTAACTGATAAGGATGCAAGAGTTTCCTTTGAAGGAAAGGGCGCAACCATTGGTCAGACAAAATCCGAAATGGCCAATATTATGTGTCATATCGCACAGGAGGCAGTAAAGGAATCTCATCCAAATGAGAGACCATTTGTTGTTTGTAGAAGTGGTCATGCAGGAATTCAGCGTTATGCTCAAACCTGGGCAGGAGATAACTTTACCTCCTGGGATACCTTAAAGTTTAACATTGCTACCATTCTTGGAATGAGCTTAAGTGGTGTTGCAAATCAGGGGTGTGACATTGGTGGCTTTTATGGCCCGGCACCAGAGGAAGAACTTTTTGTACGATGGGTACAAAATGGTGTGTTCCAGCCTAGATTTTCCATCCATTCAACCAATACGGACAATACGGTTACAGAACCTTGGATGTATGAAAATACAAAGAAATATATAGCAGAAGCAATTAAGTTTCGTTATCGCTTAAGTCCTTATCTTTATTCACTTATGAGAAGGGCAGCAGTCAAAGGACTTCCTATTATGGAGCCGCTCTTAAGTGCCTTCCAGGAAGATAAGGCAGTTTACGAAGAGGATGTAAACTTCATGGAAGGAGATTCCTTATTCGTTGCTAACGTGGTAGAAAAAAATGCCACTACAAAGAAAATTTATTTTCCTAAGGGGTATATCGTCTATGATTACGACACCAGAGAAGAATACGTGGGTGGAAGAGAATATAGCCTTCCTGTATCAATTTCTTCAATTCCAATGTTTATTAAGGAAGGTGGAATCGTAACAGAAGCAACAAATCAGCTATATAACCTGACAGATGAAGTGGTTACTGGATTAAATGTAATCTGTGCTCCATCGAAAAAATCTGGAGAGGTTAGTGTGTTTGAACTCTATGATGATGATGGAAAGACTCTAAATTATGAGCAGGGTGACTACAATCTTACCACCATTACCATGACATCTGGAGAAAAAGTAGAGCTGGATTTTAAACAGGAAGGAAACTATAAATCAACTATAGAAGAAATGAATATCGATATGATTCATCGTGCATCCAGTCCTTACTGGGTTAGCATTGATGGAGAAGAAATACCACACTTTTTGCACAAAGCAAAGTTTGAAAAGGCACCTCTTGGCTGGTACTACGACCAGACCAAAAAGAGCGTCAAAGTGAAATACAAAAACAAAGCAGGTGACTATAAGGTGGTGGTTAGCTTCGAGAATTTCGATTTATTAGGAATGTAAGGAGGAATAGAAAATGGCGTTAATGGAAGTTCATTATTCCAGTTTTGCTATGGGTGGAAATGTTACGTTAAACGTATTTGTTCCAACTCCCGGTTCATCAGAAGCAATAACGGAAATGAATACCAGCAAAAAGTATGATTATGAATCTGGATTGCCAGTGGTGTATTTATTACACGGAGCATTTGGTGATGCATTTTCCTGGATTCGTTACAGCAATATTGATCGATACGCACAAGATCGAGGAATTGTAGTAGTAATGGCAAGTGCTGAAAATTCTTTTTATCAGGATTTGAAATGTGGAAGAAAGTATTACACCTTCTTTACAGAGGAACTGCCAACCTTTATTCAAAGTGTGTTCCCTGTTTCAAAGGATAGATCAAAAACCTTTGTGGCAGGATTTTCCATGGGTGGTTATGGCGCATGGTATTTAGGACTAAGTCGTCCGGATTTATATGCAAAGGCAGCTTCCATGTCAGGGGCAATTGATATTGCAACACTTGGTGCAAACAGAGGAGATGATGAAACCTTTACCTGGGAAAATAGTTTTTCAGATGTATTACAGGCGGATGGAAGCTTAGCCTTAGCCGGCAGCAAATACGATCCCTTTGCATTATATGATAAGGCAAAAGAAAAGGGATTGGTTCCAAAGCTTTATATGGCATGTGGAAAAGATGATTTCTTGTATCAATCAAATTTACATGTAAAAGAGGTAATGGAAGAGAAGAATGCAGACTTTAAGTTTGTAGAAGATGAAGGGGCTCATGATTGGGACTTCTGGGATAAATATATCCAGGATATTTTAGATTGGTTACTTATGGATTAGTTTTAAGGAGGATTATGAAAAATGGGGAACAATGAAAACACCTCAGTAATGGCAGCTTTTAAGGAAAAAGC
>JAIKXK010000032.1 GCA_024684155.1 Lachnospiraceae bacterium
GAATTCTCTTTCAGAAGATATGGTAGAACGTCTTGCAAAGGTATGCGATTTGGTAATGCTTGATATTAAACATGCTGATGAAGATGGACATAAGAAATTAACGGGAGCCACTGGAAAAAATATTAAGGCTTTTGCACATAAGCTTTCCGACCTGGGAGTAAAGATGTGGATTCGCCATGTGTTGGTGCCAGGGGTAAATGATGATGAAGAAAGTTTGAAAAAACTTAGAAGTTTCATTGATGAATTAAAAACCGTAGAGAGAGTTGAAGTATTGCCTTATCACACAATGGGAAAATACAAGTGGGAGGATATGGGTTTAAATTATCCTTTAAAGGATACCGAGCCACCTACAGAAGAAAGCATAAAAAAAGCCAAGGAGATTTTGGGAGCGAAATAACTCCCAAAGCCTTCCTGGCTTTTTTCTTACATAAAGTATCGAAGAATGACATACCAGTTTGAAATTAAAAGAACAATTACAGTAGCTCCTAAGGCGGTTTTTAGGTATTTGCCCCAGGTGATTTCATAACCGGAATGTTCCGCTTCTGATATTCCTACAACATTTGCGGAAGCACCGATTGGTGTAGCGCTACCACCAATGTCACATCCTAAACTAAGGGACCAGGCAAGAGTTGGAAGGGCAACCCCATTTGTTGCTGCTAAAACCTTAATAACAGGAAGCATGGTAGCGGCAAATGGAATGTTATCTACAAAAGCAGAAGCAACACCGGAAACCCAAATAATAACAGTAGCAATCAGAACTGGATTACCGTCGCAGGAAGTACCAATAAACTCTGCGATCGCTTCTAATACTCCTGTTTCTTCTAATCCTGAAACGACTACAAAAAGTCCAATGAAAAAGAGCAGGGTAACATAGTCTACTTTTTTCAGAATTTCCATAATGTGTTCCTTCCCTGCACCGATAATGGTAAGTCCGCCAATAATAATTCCAATGGTAGAAACTGTAAGCCCTGTTGCAGAGTGGGAAACTAAAAGTATAATTGCCACTGCAAAGATAAGGGTGGCTTTTACAAAACCGGCAGAATCTTTGATTGCACTTTTGGGTGTAGGCATATGAGAGGTATCAATTTTAAAAGGCTGACGCAGGTATTTACGATTAAGAAGATAAAAGTAAATAATGGCTGCAATTAAACCTAAAAAGGCAGCTACACCAGTGTTGGTTAAAAAGTCAAAAAAACTATATCCAAGGGAAGTACCAATAATAATGTTTGGAGGATCTCCGCACATAGTAGCACTACCACCTAGATTGGCACAGAAAATTTCTGCCAGAATCATAGGGATAGGATTGAATTTTAATAGCTGAGATAGTTCAATAGATACTGCCACTAAAAATAGAATAACCGTAATACTATCAATAAACATAGCAAGAACGGAACTCATAATCATAAAGGATAAAAATAGTGCAGTACGCTGATAATTTACTAACTTTGCAATCCACATACATAGCCATCGGAAGAATCCAACTGCAGACATACCTTCTACCATAATCATCATACCACCAATAAAGATAATGGTAGACCAGTTGATACCAACAGATTCTTCGGCTGTATGAGTCCACCAAAAGGAGGTATGAAAGAAGGTCTCCAGGTTAAGTGAGGACCAAATTGCCTCCGGTGAGTGCATACAAAAACCAAAAACGAAAATAATGGTAGCGGCACCACTAAGTAATGTAATATAATGTCGTGGGTATTTATCTAAGATGATGAATAGGAACATAGTCAAAAATATGACTATGGCAATAATTTTAGCTAACATAATATTTAGTCCCCCTAAAAAGTAACGCTATATAAAAACCCTATTACATTTTAACAGATTATAAGGGAATATGCATTGTTTCTTTTAGTGGAGGTATATAGACACTTTGTGTTAGAATAAGGAAGAATGTAATTCTTAAGGAAGAGTTTATGATAATCGAAAGAGACGTAGATAGAGAAGAAAAGAAAAAAAAGAATACCCTATCAGAGATTGCTCCTGGGACAGGAGTGCGCCTTGCAGTATATGGAAGGCATAATACTTGTGCCTATTTTGACAGTCGTGTCTTAGAGATTTCAGAAGTGGATCGTCCTTATTTAAGTTCGAAAAACTTTAGTAACATTTTAATTTTAAAGCTGTTTCGGGAAGGCTCTGATGAAGAGAGAGTTGTAAACTTTGAAAGTGAAGATATTGTATGTGAACTTATGATAAAAGAAACAAAGGAAGTTTATAAAGATATCTTTGTAAGAAGAATAGATTTACCTATTGCAGGAGATGTCCATGCAGTTATTACTCATGAAAAAGTAGATTTTGTAAACCGACGTCGGGCATATCGAATCTTTATAGGATTAAATGGAGCGGTAAATACAGAAGATCATTTGTCTGCAAATGTAATTGTTCGGGATATCTCTGCTATTGGAGCTGCCTTTATTTGCTCCCCAAAGTTTGATGTTTATCCGGGGGATAAGGTAACTCTATCTTTTGTGGATCAGGTAGACGATCGACAGTTTTTTATCATTATGCCTTGTACTGTGGTTCGTGTGGCTCCTGCCAGGGGAGGAAATCGAATTGTTGGATGCAGTTGTATTCAGGAAGTGCCAATGGTTGGAAAATATATGGTACTAAAGCAACAGGAGAGACAAAGGCTATTTCGTCGTCCTCTTCGTGTAATG
>JAIKXK010000060.1 GCA_024684155.1 Lachnospiraceae bacterium
GGATATGCTGTATTTGCCAATAAATCGATAGTTTCTTTTGATTTTAATAATATAAAAAGAACTCCTATTCCTGTTATAACAATTATAGTTGCTACAATTACAACATCTCCTGATTTAATTCTAAAGTTATCCCTATGTTCATAGAATGTCCAAATGATTAAGATTATTAAAACATAGGCTAGTGGAACCATCCAGGATGGATACATGGTTAAAGTAAATGTTCCAGCACAGATTCCGATTCCTATCATGCAGGCAATTTTCTTTTTGTAGCTATCTACCTCCATATATTTCCACAAAAGTACTACAGCCAGCTGCATTGCTATTAACATTTCCACAAATCCATTTGTCGAAAACCACCATTGTACTACCGGTGCAAAGGTAATAAACAATCCATAGATAAGAGCTATTCCTCTTTTATCTTTTGTTAAAATTCTACCAAACTCAAAGGATGCCATAAACAAAGCAATAATTCTTCCACACCAGAAAAATGCCATTCCTTTTGCAATCGGAAGAAATAAATAACCTAAGTAAAATGGTCGAAATAGCATAGCCAGACTCATGACCGGAGTTCCATATTCTAAGAATACATCCGTAGAAGTACCACGAACGATAGAACTAAAATAAGAAAAAGGATTATCTCCAAAATATTGTGACCAGACAAAAGGCGTAAGCGTTGCCCACTCGTCCATTCGTATATCTCGGCTGGAGCCCAGAAGAACCCCTGTGTCCTCCGTGCCATAATAAGTATTCCACATGCCAATAGAAGAACCTGTAAATTCTAATAATATTCCTAAAATAAACAAACATAATGCTAGTGGATATCTATAACGGAAAAAATAATCCCCCATTTTTCTCATCACTGAAGTTCCTCCTTAACACAGTCAAGAGCTGCTTCTATTACCTTATCCATATCGTAATATTTATACTGACCTAAACGTCCACCAAAAATCACATTTTCCTCTTTTGCTGCAAGAGAAGCATATTTTTCATACAAAGCATTATTCTTCTCATTATTTACAGGATAGTATGGTTCTACACCAGGCTTCCATTCGGAAGAATATTCTCGTGAAATAATGGTTGTAGGCTGAGTTCCAAATTCAAAATGCTTATGTTCAATAATTCGAGTATATGGAACATCTCTTTCTGTGTAGTTAACAACTGCATTTCCCTGATAGTTTTCTTCCTGCAATTCTTCTGTTTCAAAACGTACAGAACGATACTCTAAAGGGCCAAAGCAAGAATCATAATATTCATCAATCTGACCTGTAAACAAAATTTTGTCATATTCTACTTCTGTTCCATCAGATAGCTTTCCATTCTTTTTTAAGTCAAAGAAATCTTCATTTGTTCTAACTTCAATTCCTTCTAACATTTTCTCCACAATCTGAGTATATCCTCCCATTGGGATTCCCTGATAACGAGCATTAAAATAATTGTTATCATAGGTAAAACGAAGTGGTAAACGTTTAATAATAAAGGCTGGAAGCTCGGTACAACTTCTTCCCCACTGCTTTTCTGTATAACCTTTTACAAGTTTTTCATACACATCACGACCCGCTAACGAAAGAGCCTGCTCTTCTAAATTCTTTGGCTCTGTAATGTTTAACTCCGCAATCTGTGAAGCAATCTTATCTTTTGCTTCCTGTGGTGTTTTAATATTCCACATCTTAGAAAAAGTATTCATATTAAATGGTAGATTATAAAGTTCATCCTTATAACGGGCAATAGGAGAATTAATATAATTATTAAACTCTGCAAACTGATTTACATATTCCCAGGTTGTTTTCTCGTTGGTATGGAAAATATGAGCTCCATATACATGCACATTAATATCACTTCTTTTTTCAGTGTAGACATTACCTGCAATATGATTTCTCTTATCGATTACTAGAACTTTTTTTCCTCTTCTATTTGCTTCATAGGCAAATACAGCTCCAAACAATCCTGCTCCAACTACTAAATAATCGTACTTCATTACTTTTCCTCACTTTCATCATTTGTTCCACCAAAAATTTTATTCATAAGTAAATCTTTTTGTTCACTGGCATATTCTTCTGCTGCCTGGGTATAATCCACCTTGTAAATATATACTCCGCCTTCGTCATATACCTTCTTTAATGCAAACCACTGGTTTGACAGTGTAAGTTCTTCCTGACTCACAATATAATTACACTCTGTCAGCACTACATCTTTTTCAGCTAAATTAATTTCTATCTGATCGTTTTGTATTAATGAAAAAATAGTTTCTTCATTATCTGAAATAGTAATTTTCACATGCTCATAACGATTCCAAATGTCTTTATATTGATTTTCCAGATCTATTAATGAATACAAAAAGACGTTTGGTGTCGTATTTACAAAATTTACTACATTAACTCCACAAGCCTTCAAATATGAAGGCATAATTGTTGAATTGTAAGCTAAGTAAGTATTTGGATTATCTGTATCCTCTTCCTGTTGCAGTAATTGTATTTCCTGATACAGGGGTTTTGTAGTAATTGCATCAAATCCCTGGGCAATTGGTCGAATCAATGCTCCACTCAAAAGACAAACCAGAACTAATATCAGCGCTCCTATGCTTTGCCATTTTTTATAACCGTATTCCAAACAGCAATAAAATAAAACAGCAAAAAGAGCAAATAAGCCCACATATAAAATCTTAGGAAGCGCAAAGTTTTGTGTATAAGCGCAAAGGCAACCAATAAGAGAAACTGCAGCTGCCATTACTATGGATTTGAGATTTAGTTTT
>JAIKXK010000080.1 GCA_024684155.1 Lachnospiraceae bacterium
TGATATGCATGGAAAATTTTTAAAGAAAACATTAGAAGACGAAGGAATTGACGTTCGTGCCGTGATTGAAGATGAGAACTATTTTACAACCCTTGCATTTGTAGAAATAGAAGAAAGCGGAGAACGTCATTTTTCTTTTGCTAGAAAGCCAGGAGCAGATACAAAACTTCAAAAAGAAGAGTTGGATGAGAAGCTTCTTTCGGACTGCAAAATTTTTCATTTTGGCTCTTTGTCTTTAACGGAGGACCCCTCAAACACAGCAACGTATGAAGCGCTTCGCATAGCAAAAGAGGCTGGAGCATTTGTTTCTTATGATCCAAATTACAGGGCGTCTTTGTGGAAGAATCCAAAGGTTGCTGTGAAGGAAATGAAAAAAGCAATTTCCTATGCAGATATGATGAAGGTATCGGATGAGGAGAGCCTTATGCTTACCGGTTGCAATACCTATGAGGATGCAGCAGATGTAATTTTAGATATGGGCGTAAGACTCGTAGCAATCACCTTAGGCAAAGATGGCGTCTTACTGGCACGAAAAGATAAAAAAGAAGTAGTTTCGGGATTTAAAGTTTTTGCTGTAGATACAACAGGAGCAGGAGATTCTTTTTGGGGTGGTTTTTTAAGTAAGTTCCTTTCTTTCGGAAAAGATATAGAGGATTTGGAATGGGAAAATATAAAAAAATGTGGGAAATTTGGGAATGCTGTTGCTGCTTTATGCGTGCAAAAAAGAGGCGGAATCCCTTCTATTCCTGAGAAAAACGAGGTTTTAAAATTTCTTCAAAAAAATTGTTAGCACTCACTTGACAAGAGTGCTAATAGGGTGTATAACATAATCAGCAAGAGGGAAAAGCGATAGAAACTTTTAGAAATCCTCTTGATTACATACAAAATTTATTTATATTGTAAGGAGGAATGACTTATGTTAGTACCTAGTATTTTTGGAGAAAGTTTATTAGATGATTTCTTTGATTATCCTGAAAAGAGTTTTTCCTTCCGCACCAGCAATGCGAATGGATTAATGAAAACAGATATTAAAGAAGACGAGAAGGCCTTTGAAGTAAGTATTGCCCTTCCCGGTGTGAAAAAAGAAGATATTGAAGTAGAACTTAAAGATGGTTATTTAAATGTATCTGCATCTACTTCTTCAAAGAAGGATGAGGGAGATGAAAAATCCAACTACATCCGAAGAGAACGTTATTATGGATCAGCAAGCCGAAGCTTTTATGTAGGCGAAGCTGTTACACAAAACGATATTAAAGCTTCTTATGAAGACGGCATTTTAACTTTGGATATTCCAAAGGTTGAGAAGTTGCCAGAACCTGAAGAAAAACAGCTTATTCCTATTATGGGATAGTTATTTCACACACTATATACTTTACTTGTCCCCTGCAAAAGTACTGCAGGGGACTTCTTATAAGAAAAAATGAATGATATGTTAGAAATAAATTATAAGGAGGTGTTTCTATGAACATTCAAAAATTTACACAAAAATCCATTGAGGCTATTAATAACTGTGAAAAGTTAGCCTATGATTATGGGAATCAGGAGATTGAACAGGAACATCTTCTTTTATCCTTGCTTGAACAGGAAGATGGATTGATTCCAAAACTCATAGAGAAAATGGAAATTGATTTAAATTATTTTACCAATGATGCAATTTCCATGGTGGAAAAGCGTACCAAGGTTTCTGGCGGTGGTCAGGTCTACATGGGAAAATATTTAAATGATGTTTTGGTTCATGCAGAAGATGAGGCAAAGGGATTTGGAGATGAGTATGTATCAGTAGATAGTATCTTTTTGTCATTGATCAAGCGACCAAATCGTGCCATAAAGGAAAAATTTAGAGAGTTTGGAATTACAAGGGATCGATTTTTACAGGCTCTTTCTACCGTTCGGGGAAACAAAAGGGTGACTTCGGATAATCCAGAGGCAACCTTTGAAGCCCTGGAAAAATATGGCTATGACATGGTGGAGCGAGCAAGAGAGCAAAAACTGGATCCTGTGATTGGCAGGGATGCAGAAATCAGAAATGTGATTCGTATTTTGTCTCGAAAGACAAAGAATAATCCAGTGTTAATCGGTGAGCCCGGCGTTGGTAAAACTGCAGCGGTAGAAGGATTGGCACAGCGTATTGTG
>JAIKXK010000143.1 GCA_024684155.1 Lachnospiraceae bacterium
CCCTTAAGATTATCCAATTTTTTTATTTTTAATACATCATCTAAAATTTTCTTTTTTTCCAGGTATACATTTATACCCTTAAAAAATCCAATTTTTTTACATCTTCTAAAAATTTTCTTTTTTCATAGGCATACATTTATACCCTTAAAATAATCCAATTTTTTATACATCATCTAAAAATTTTCATTTTAACCAGGCATACATTTATACCCTTAAAAAATTTCATTTTTAATATAATGGTTCTTTTGAAGGTAGTCCTGCTTTTCTTGGAAATTTCTTTCCAGTGGATTTAATCTTATCAATTTGAAGAAGAGCTCTTTCCATGTCAGAATCATATAGGGAAAAATGAGAAACCTTAGAAATCTTACCTCCTAAGATTGTAACTGCTTTTCCCGAATTCTTAATTTCATCTTCAATAGATTCTGTCTTATAAGAGATGAAACATCCGCCAACTTTCACAAAAGGTAAGCAGTATTCAGAAAGAGTAGAAATATTAGCAACTGCTCTGGATACAACTAAATCGAATTTTTCTCTATAGGAAATATTACGACCAAATTCCTCAGCTCTTCCATGAATAGCTTCGATACCACAAAGACCTAATTCATCTATAACTTCCTGTAAGAATTTAATTCTTTTATTTAAAGAGTCGAATAATACAATATCTAAATTAGGAAACATAATCTTTAATGGTATTCCTGGAAACCCAGCACCTGTACCAAGGTCTAAAATCTTACCTTTAAAACTAGACAAATTTATAATTTCAGAAATAGAAATACTATCAATAAAATGACGTAATACAACATCATCCCATTCTGTAATACCGGTAAGGTTCATTACTTTATTTTTCTCAACCAGCATTTCATAAAATGAAGAAAGTTGAGATAGTTTTTGATCTGTCACCTCAATATTTTTTTCATTACAATATGCTATTAATTTATCAAAATTGTATTCACTCATACATTAATACACTACCTTATTAAATTATTAAATTTATAACAAAATTATAAGTCTAATAATAACTATTTATTCAAATATTTTGCTTGTTCTAAATAAACAAGAAGAACTGAAATATCTGCAGGAGAAACCCCTGAAATTCTTGAAGCCTGTCCCATATTTAAAGGACGAAGTTTCTTTAATTTTTGTCTTGCCTCAATACGAAGTGAAGGAACATCATCATAGTCAATTTCAGCAGGAATTTTTTTACTTTCAATTTTTTTGAAATGTTCCACCTGTTTTATTTGTCTTGTAATATAACCTTCATATTTAATATTAATATTAACCTGTTCTTTTACCTCTTCAGGAAGAGATGGTCGATTCTCATCAATTGGAGCTAAAAGTTCATATGATAATTCTGGTCTTCGTATTAAATCTGATAATTTCACTCCATTATTGATTGGAATTGAATCAAGAGAACTTAATAATTCCTGAACTTTTTTATTCGCACCAATATTTGTTTCATTCACTCGCTTAATTTCATCAGCAATTAATTTTTCTTTTTCTTGAACCCACTCATATCTCTCATCGGAAATTAATCCAACCTCATGACCAATTTTTGATAAACGAAGATCCGCATTATCCTGACGTAAAAGTAAACGATATTCTGCACGTGAAGTCATCATTCGATAAGGCTCATGACTTTCTTTTGTAACTAAGTCATCA
Source organism: Lachnospiraceae bacterium (assembly GCA_024684155.1). GTDB lineage: Bacteria > Bacillota > Clostridia > Lachnospirales > Lachnospiraceae > JAILEN01. The sequence goes on from JAIKXK010000143.1 coordinate 1,660, forward strand.
ATTAAAACTCCAATATAACTTTCACTACGATCAAGAACAATCTGTTCACGACCTAGTACTTCAAGTGCTGCATTAATTCCTGCAATTATTCCTTGAGCAGCAGCTTCTTCATAACCACTACTTCCATTAAACTGACCACCGGCAAAAAGACCTTTTATCTTTTTAAATTCCAAAGTAGCAAAAAGCTGATTTGCATCAATACAATCATATTCAATAGCATAAGCATTACGAACAAATTTTGCATGTTCCAAACCTGGAACCGTATGATACATTGCATACTGAACATCTTCAGGCATAGAAGATGACATACCAGAAATATACATCTCATTTGTATACAATCCTTCTGGTTCAACAAAAAGTTGATGTCTATTTTTTTCTGCAAACTTTACAACCTTATCTTCAATGGAAGGACAGTATCTTGGTCCTGTTCCTTCAATAACACCGGAATACATTGGAGAACGATCTAAGTTTGCTCGAATAATTTTATGAGTTTCTTCATTTGTATAAGTTAGATAACAGGAAACCTGTGGTTTTTGAACAGACTCTGGATCAGTAGTAAAAGAAAAAGGAACTACTCTTTCATCCCCAAACTGTTCTTCCATTTTAGAATAATCAATGGTACTTCCATCAATTCGAGCAGGTGTACCGGTTTTAAATCTTCGAAGTTCAATTCCAGCATCTATAAGAGACTGACTTAAAGAATTAGCAGCCTTAAGTCCATTTGGTCCCGTATGTTCAATAACATCTCCATATAAACAACGGGCTTTCAAATAAGTTCCTGTACAAAGAACTACTGCTTTACAGTGGTAGGTTCCACCGGAAAAGGTTTTAGCTCCAACTATTTTTCCATCTTCCACCATTATTTCAGCAACTTCAGCCTGACGAAGAGTTAAATGTTCCTGTGCCTGAAGTGTTTTTTTCATTTCAACAGAATACATTAACTTATCTGCCTGAGCACGAAGGGAATGAACGGCTGGTCCTTTTGATTTATTTAACATCTTAGACTGTAAAAAAGTCTTATCAATATTAATACCCATTTGACCACCAAGAGCATCTAATTCTCGAACCAAATGTCCTTTTGAACTTCCACCAATATTTGGATTACATGGCATAAGTGCAACGGAATCCATACTAACTGTAAAAATAATTGTTTCAAGTCCTAATCTTGCGGCTGCCAAAGCTGCTTCACATCCTGCATGTCCTGCTCCTACAACAACCACATCATAGGTTTCTTCAATTACTGCCATTTTAAAAACTACACACCTTTCTTACTTTCCCATACAAAACTTAGAAAAGATTTCATTTACCAAATCATCATCTACTGACTCACCAACAATCTTACCAAGAGATTCATAAGCATCCATTAAATCAATGGAATAAAAATCTTCTGGCATTTGATTTTCAATACTTATTTTCACCTGAGCCAAAGAAGAAAATGCTTCTTCAAATAAATACTTTTGTCGTTCATTGGTAATATATACTTCATTATTTAAAGAGATTTCTCCATGAAAAAACATAGAACGAATCTCGTTTTTTAATTCCTCAACACCACTATGATTAGCAGCAGAAACAGAAATAATTTTTTTATCAATTAAATTCTTTTGAATTACATCTTCAGATACATTGCTTTCCAAATCTGATTTATTTAAAAGAACAATAACCTTTAAATCCTTAATTTTATCCATAATCTTTTGATCTTCTTCATCCAAAGTAGAAGAAGAATCCACAACGTATAAAATTAAATCAGCATCTTCAATAGAAGAAAGTGCCTTCTTTACACCAATCTTTTCCACTGTATCATCTGTTTTTCGAATACCAGCAGTATCCACAACATGAAGTGAAAATTCTCCAAAAGAAATTTGTTCTTCCAAAGTATCTCTTGTTGTTCCGGGAATATCTGTAACAATAGCTCTTTCCTTTTTTGCTAACACATTTAAAAGAGAAGATTTTCCTACATTTGGCTTTCCCACAATTACTGTACGAATACCATCTTTTAAATAAGAACCATCCTTTGCAGAATCAATAAATCCTTTCACTTCTTTCATAACTTTTGAAACTACTTCATCTAAATGTTTTCCATATCCATCCAAAGAAATATGCTCCGGATCATCTAATGCAGATTCAATATAAGCAATTTCATAAATCAAAGAATTTCTCAAAGAAATAACGGAATCTTTTAAATAACCTTCTAACTGACGAAGAGAGTTCTTTGCAGCAAATTCATTTTGAGAAGAAATAACATCCATAACTGATTCAGCCTGAGACAAATCAATTCTTCCATTTAAAAATGCACGTTTTGTAAATTCACCAGGTTCTGCCGGTCTTGCTCCTTTTTTAAATAACAAAGAAAGTATTTCTTTTTGCAAAAATACACTACCATGACAGTTAATCTCTACAACGTCTTCTTTGGTATAACTCTTTGGAGCTCTCATTACAGAAACCATAACTTCATCCAAAACTTCATCACCATCACAAATATGACCATAATGAATGGTATGGCTATCTACTTCCGATATTTTATTTTTTCCTTTGTAAACTTTATCGCAGATTTCAACAGCATCACTACCAGAAAGACGAATAATACCAATTCCTCCTTCTGAAAGTGCAGTTGAAATTGCAGCTATTGTATCATTTTCAAACATAGTTACCCCATTATTAAGGTTATAGTCGTACACAATATATCACAAAACAATCAATCTTTCCACAGTTCAAAAAAATTATTAACTTACGACAGGCACTTTATTTATAGAAAGTGGAAACGGTGTCAATAAAATTGAGTAATTCACTGGTGCAATAAAAAATAAACCAGCCACCCGGTTAACTGCATAAAAAAAGATTTGCTTACATTAAGTAAGCAAATCTTCTTAAATTAAAATTAGATTATTTTTTAAGAGTAATTACTACATGTCTGTAAGGTTCTTCACCTTCAGAATGAGTAGTAACATATTCATCATCCTGTAATGCATAGTGGATAATACGTCTCTCGTAAGGATTCATAGCTTCCAAAGAAACAGCACGTTTTGTTCTCTTTGCTTTGTAAGCACAATTCTTAGCAAGATTTTCTAAGGTTTCTTTACGACGACGACGATAATCTTCCGTATCTAATTTTACTCTTGTGTAAGTATCAATCTTACGATTTAATGCGAGATTTGTTAAATACTGTAAAGAATCTAATGTCTGTCCACGCTTTCCAATGATAATTCCCATTTCCGGTCCTTTTAAATCTACATTAATGGTATTATCTTCTTCATCGTACTCAGAAGTAATTTCAACTTCTAAGTTCATGCTGGAAAATACATCTTTTAAGAAATCAGAAATAATATCAATAGCAGCTGAAGGATCATCAAGTGTTTCCTTCTTTTCTGAAACTTCCTTAGTTTCAACAACTTCTGAAGTTTCTTCTTTTACTTCTTCTTTTTCTTCACCCTTCAAAGAAACTTTAATAACTGCATCTTTTGCACCAATTCCTAAAATTCCTGAAGAGCCTTTTTCAACTACTTCATAATCTAATTTATCACTTGTTACACCAAGTTCAACGGTTGCCTGCGTTAAAGCATCTTCTACCGTTTTTCCGCTAAATTCTCTAACATCCATGTGAATGCCCCCTATTACTTATACTTATTTGTTTGTTTTACCTTCGTTAAAATCTTTTACAAGATTTGCTTTTGCAGCTAAAGATCCAGCCTTTGCAGTAGATCTTGACTGAGCAGCTTTTTCTAAAGCATCTGAATTAGAATTATTATAAGAAGCTTTATCTGACATGGTACGCTTAGTATTCATAGTAGCGTTTGCCATAATCTGTTCTCTTCTGATTCCACGCTTTTCTTTTTTCTTAGCAGCTTTTTCTTTATTTGCTTCAATAATCTGATTCAAATCGATTTTTTCAAAATGACGATTTAAGAAGAACTGCTGTCCGGCACGGATAAATCCACCGGCTGCCCAATACAAGCCTAAACCTACAGGACATGTAAATCCAATGAAAAATGTCATTAAAGGCATAAAGTAATTCATTGTTTTCATCTGCTGGCTCATCTGATCATTTGAATCATTTGTTGGCATCTGCAAAATTGAAAGATACTGAGTAATTGTAGCAATTACTGGAATTGCAATGGCTGCAATAATTAAAGCCCAGTTACCTTCTGCATATCCTAACTTAATCTGATTCAAAGGAGTATCAGAAATTGAAAGAACAAATAAATTGTTCATTTCGTTAAGGTTTGCATAAGTAGAAGAAATAGTATCTGATAAAGTAGGGAAAGCTTCTTTTAAAGAATCCCATCCTGAAGCAGAAAACTTATAAACAACATCAATAATATAGTTACCAAGCGTTGTTTTATCATCAGCTGTAAAATCAACAGCTACGTTTCTGATATTAGCATTCTCATAAAGAGTCTGCATGGTGGTTTGATAACCATCAATATTCTGAATACCAGCAACCAAATCGGTAAATACATCTTTAACACTAGTAATGTATGCAGGAACATTATAGAAAACTCTATAAAGTGCAAACAAAATTGGCATCTGAATCAACATCTGAACGCAGGAACCTGTCATGGAAACACCATACTTATCGTAAAGTGCCTGAGTTTCTTCCTGCTGTGCTGTCATAGAAGCCTGGTCCTTTTTCCCTTTGTACTTTTCCTGAATCTTCTTTAGTTCAGGATTCATCTTACGAGACAAAACAGAAAACTTCTGCTGTTTGTAAGTAAGAGGGAAAAGTGCTACATAAACTATAATGGTAAATACAATAATGGTAAGAGCAATACTCTGAATACCCATACTGTCGAACAAAAGATAAATCTTGTCCATAACCCATCCTAGTAATTTCGCAATAGGTCCAAGGAATGAA
>JAIKXK010000193.1 GCA_024684155.1 Lachnospiraceae bacterium
TAAGGTAAGGCTTCAATTAAAACCTCTGCTTTTGCCATTACCTGTTCCATACTGTTTTGAGCCATCTTTTTTCCTTCTTTCTTTACCTTAAATCTGATCTAGTGCCTGAGAAATATCAGCAATTAAATCTTCTTTATCTTCCAATCCACATGACAAACGAATAAGTCCAGCAGGGATACCAGCATCCTCTAATTGCTGATCTGTAAGCTGTCTGTGTGTTGATGTTGCAGGATTTAAGCAACAAGTTCTTGCATCAGCAACATGTGTTTCTATTGCAGCAAGACGAAGTGCCTTCATAAATTTCTGTGCAGCATCTCTTCCTCCTTCTACTTCAAAGGAAACAACTCCACATCCACCATTTGGTAAATACTTCTGTGCTAATTCATAATACTTATCATTTTTAAGTCCTGAATAAGTTACCTTTGTTACCTTAGGATGTGCCTCTAAAAATTCAGCTACAGCCTGTCCATTTTCAACATGACGAGGCATACGTACATGAATCGATTCCAGACCTAAATTTAAATAGTATGCATTTTGAGGAGATTGAATTGAACCTAAATCTCTCATAAGCTGAGCTGTTGCCTTTGTAATAAATGCTCCCTCTTTGCCAAACTTTTCTGCATATGTAATACCATGATAAGATTCATCTGGAGTACAAAGTCCAGGATACTTATCTGCATGCGCCATCCAGTCAAACTTTCCTGAATCAACAATAACACCACCAACTGCAGAACCATGTCCATCCATGTACTTTGTAGTAGAATGCGTTACAATATCAGCTCCCCATTCAATTGGTCTACAATTTACCGGTGTAGGGAAGGTATTATCAATAATAAGAGGTACCCCGTGTTTATGAGCAACCTTTGCAAAAAGTTCAATATCTAAAACTGTAAGAGCAGGGTTTGCAATAGTTTCTCCAAATACAGCCTTTGTGTTTTCTTTAAATGCTGCATCTAATTCCTCTTCTGTAGCATCAGGGCTTACAAAGGTAACATCAATGCCCATCTTTTTCATGGTTACACCGATTAAGTTAAAGGTTCCGCCGTAAATAGATGAAGATGCAACAAAATGATCTCCGCATTCACAAATATTAAACAAAGCAAAAAAGTTTGCTGCCTGACCTGAAGAAGTAAGCATTGCTGCTGTACCTCCTTCCATTTCAGCAATCTTTGCTGCTACATAGTCATTGGTAGGATTCTGAAGTCTGGTATAAAAATATCCACTTGCTTCTAAGTCAAATAATTTACCCATATCTTCTGATGTATCATATTTAAAAGTGGTGGACTGAACAATCGGAATCTGACGAGGTTCTCCGTTTCCTGGTCGATATCCACCCTGTACACATTTTGTATTTAATTTATAATCTTTCATTTCTTTCCTCCTAAAAACGTTTACTTATAGTTTTTCATTATAGCAAACATTCTTATTTTGTATCCCTATTTCGTTATGGTTTTTTCTTATTCCTAGTGATAAGTATTTGTTATCACAAAACATTTTCCATCCAGTATGATTTTCCAATACTTAGCTTCGATAATCTGCATTTATGGTGACATATTCATGAGTCAAATCACATCCCCATGCTGTAGCCGAAGCATCCCCTTCATGCATATCTACAAATACAGTAACTGTATCTGCTTTCATAATAGAAAGGGCCTTTTCTTCGTCAAATTCAATTGGTGTCCCCTTATCAAACACCTGCAAGGTACCATTTTCACTCTGAAAGTATAATTCCACATCATTTTCATCAAACATAGCTCCAGAATATCCCATGGCACATAAAAATCTTCCAAAGTTTGCATCGCATCCAAAGATAGCTGCCTTAGAAAGATTTGAGCCTACAATAGCACGGGAAAGGGTTTTTGCATCCTCTTTTGATTTTGCATTCACTACCTTTGCCTCGAAGAGCTTACTTGCTCCTTCTCCATCGGCCGCCATGCGTTTAGCCAAAGATTCACACACATAATAGAGGGCTTCTTTAAAAACTTCATAAGAAGCATCCTTGTTTGTAATAGTTTTATTCTTTGCTTCTCCATTGGCCATTAAAAGAAGGGTGTCATTCGTAGAAGTATCTCCATCCACTGTAATCATATTAAAGGTATCTGCTACCACTTCTGATACAGCGCTCTGCAATAACTTCTTTTCAATCGAAAGATCTGTGGTTAAGAATGCCAACATGGTACACATATTAGGATGAATCATACCGCTGCCCTTTGACATTCCACCAAGGGTAACCTTTACTCCATCTATTTCAAAAGTCACTGCCACTTCCTTATTTACCGTATCTGTTGTCATAATGGCTTTAGAAGCATTTGTTCCAGCTTCCGCACTATCATCTAGTGTTTTTGCCATAGTTTTTACACCGTTTTCTAGTTTATCTACTGGAAGCTGTGCTCCAATCACTCCTGTAGAAGCTACTGCAACTGAAGTAAAAGGAACTCCTAATGCTTCTTCTACAGCCTTTGCTGTCTTTTCACAGGCATCCCATCCTTGTTGTCCTGTCGCTGCATTTGCAATACCAGAATTCACAACCACTGCCTGCATAGGCTCATCGGATGCAACTACTTTTTGATCCCACTTCACACAGGCTGCCTTTACTACATTGGTCGTAAAGGTTCCTGCACTAATGCAAGGTACCCTAGAATACACCATTGCCATATCGGTTCTGTCTTTATATTTTATATTTGCTTCGCAACTGGTTGCTAAAAAACCCTTTGCCGAAGTTACGCCACCTTTAATTACTTCCATGCTTCTCACCTCAACTATTGAACTGTGTAATGTTTTCTTCATTTAAAATAAAGTCATAAACATTTACATCTTCTCTCATCTTCCATCCAGCTTCATGCCAGAAACGATTTCCAATGGTATTTCCTGTAAACGCAATTAGGCTGACTTTATTTACCTTTTCTTCCTGTAAAGCTCTCATACAAAAGATTGCCATGGCTTTTCCTATTCCGTGTCTTCTATAGTCTTCATGTACACATACATGATAAAAAGAACCAGTTCTTCCGTCATGTCCGCAAAGAATGGTGCCTACAATTTTTCCATCATGCTCTGCTACTACAGAGATTCCTGGATTTCTCTTTAAAAATCGGCAAACCCCTTCTTTGGAGTCGTCAATGCTTCTTATACCAAATCCATGAATGGTCATCCACAAATCATGAGCTTCTTCAAAATCTTCTTCCTTCATAGGGCGAAGGGTAAATGTCACTTTATCTTTCATCTTTCTTTCCTTGATATTTTTTAAGGGAACATCGGAACCATACATAGACCTTCATCTTCCGAAAGTCCAAACATAAGATTCATGTTCTGAACTGCCTGACCAGCAGCTCCTTTTACCAAATTGTCAATGACCCCCATCATTACAACTCTGTGTGTACGTTCATCTACCTTAAACCCAATATCTACAAAATTTGATCCTTCCACCCATTTGGTTTCTGGTGTGGCACCTTCTCCTAAAAAGCGCACAAACTTTTCATCTTTATAATATTTATTATAAGCTGCCGTAATCATATCACTGGTAGGATATCCCTTGCTTCCATCTGGTAATGTCACTTCTTTTAAGGAAGCATATTCCGTAGCCAAAATTCCTCGATTCATAGGAACTAAGTGAGGCGTAAAGGAGATGGTAATATCTTCTTTGGCAGCGTAGGATAACTGTTCTTCAATTTCAGGCGTATGACGATGAGTTGCAACTCCATAAGCCTTAATACTTTCATTTACTTCACAGAATAGATTCTGCTGTTTTGCTCCACGTCCTGCACCACTTGTTCCACTTTTCGCATCTA
>JAIKXK010000244.1 GCA_024684155.1 Lachnospiraceae bacterium
TATCCTATGTTAGTAATTCTACCAGTAGCTACATTAATTTGTAGAAAACTATATGAATATACAAAAAATCCATATATTGGTGCATTTATTTGTGCGATTATGGGTACTCTACTCAGTTTGACTAATTCCCTTACTTGGAAATAATGTTTCGAGTCCCCCTCCCGAAAGGGGGACTCCTTTAATGAAAGGAGCTAAATATGCTTAAAGAGTTTGAATTTTTATCATATAACAAAAGAGATAAAGTGCAAGCCTGGATTTATGGTCCTATGGCTGAGCCTAAAGGAGTTATCCAACTTATTCACGGGTTTGGAGAACATTCAAGACGTTATTTGCACATGATTTCTAAATTTTTAGAAGCGGATTATATTGTTGTTGCAGATGATCATGTTGGGCATGGAAAAACTGCAATTGTAAACAATTCATGGGGAGATTGGGGCGATAAAGGCTTCCACACCATGCGTGAAGATGAGTATCAGCTTACAAAGATTGCAAAGGAATCTTATCCGGATTTACCATATTATATTTTCGGTCATAGTATGGGATCTTTTATTACAAGAGACTATTTGACTGAATATGGTGATGGAATTGATGGTGTAATTATCTGTGGTACCGGACGACCATTCCCAGATGCTGTAAATGTAAAAAATAAGATACAAAAGGCAGTTGATGAAGGAAAAGGTGATGAAGTATCCGATGAATTTGTACAAGATGTATTAGGTTGGTTTGCAAATTGCATTCCTGATACAAAAGTGGGAAATGAATGGATTTGCGGTGATCCTTGGGTTCAAAAAGACCATATTGAAGATCCGTTTAATGCATTTACGCAACCAATTATTTCCCGTTCATTGTTGTATTTTTCAGAATTATGTCTATTTGTCGACGGTGAAGAGTGGGCAAAAAAAGTGCCTACCTCTATTCCAATTTTTAATATTGCTGGGGATAAAGATCCTGTAGGTGGATTTGGTGCAGGTGTCATGGAAATCAGTGATTTCCTAACAAAAACCGGACATAATGTCACCACGAAATTATATCCGGGTCGTAGACATGAAATTTTCAATTATAAAGAAATTAGAAATGAAGTAGCAGAGGATGTTATTTCTTTTCTTCAAACTTTATAAGTTTTTCTGTACTGTCATGACAGAGAGATTCATTTAGGGTCTGCAGCGCTTTTGTAATTTTGCTCAACTCCGCTTCTGAAAAGTTATCTAACTCTTCAAAAAAAGCAGAAAAGAGCTCAGGCCCGGTGGTTTCCATATACTGTTGGTATATCTTTCTTCCATATGATGTAGGACGTATTATAATATTTTTATTATTCCCCTCAATTTTAAAACGTTCTATCAGGCCTTGTTTTAAAAGGTGTTTGGAAGAAAGAGTCATGGCACTTCTTGGAATGCCAATATCATTGGCTATCTCACTCATAATTTTATTCTCATCTTCGTGCTCAATTAAGCTTTCTAATATTTGAAGTTCTACGCAGTTCATTTCTACTTCATTGCTAAAGGTAGAAGCGTTATTTAATGCTCTATTAACGATATTTGAATGTCTGGTTAATTGTTTGACCAGAGCTCTATTTCTTCCCATCCAAGTTAATTCCATTATATCCTCCTGGTTATATATATTATTTTGTACTTTATTGTTTATAATAAAACAATGTTGCCGTGCATGTCAAGATAATACGATTGAATTGTATAGTATAGTATTTTTCTTTTTGTTTATATTTTACAAAAAATATAAATACTATTTGTATATTAACAATATTGTTTATAATCAAACAAAAAGATAGAATGTGATTGCATCTTAATAAAATACTAAGGAGGAAAAAAAGATGAAAAAACAAAGTAAGAAGATAATAGTTCTTCTTGTGGCAATCGTGTTAATCTTTGTAGGCGCAATGATTTCCTACAGGATTGATACAGACAATGGAAATGTAATAGTTCAAAGAATTTCTATTACAGATGCAAAGGGGTATGAGGTTTCTGCAAAACTGTATATTCCAAAGAATGCGCGCGAGACACCAGCACCGGCTATGATTATCAGCCCAGGCGGGGATTGTCCGTCGGATATTGCGTCACCATGGGCAACAGAGTTTTCTAGACGAGGATATGTGGTTGCGTTAGCAGATTATGCTGGAGTGGGAGATACAGATGTAAATATAGAAGAAAACTATAACGCTTCTCCAACAGGAACAATGGAACTTGGAACAATTTATGATTATTTGAAAAACAGTGAGTTTGTTGATGGAGATAACATTGGAATCGCAGGCCATTCAATGGGTTCCTTATATAGTTTCCGTACTGCTTTGTATAATAAAGTTAAGATTTGTGTTACAGATGTTCAGTTCCAGGATGAGGTACCGACTTACGATTTTAACTGGATTTCGATTATAGCTTCTCATGATGAAGGTATTTCAAGCAGAATTGGGGATGTGACAAATATTTTATCTGATCCATGGTTTTGTATGATGTATGGAACAGATCGTATTGAAATCGGAAAAGAATATGGATCATGGGAAAATAACACTCAGAAAATTATGTACATGTACAACATGACCCATCAAGATGATCAGATTAGTGCAAAGCTCATAAGAACACTTGTTGATTCTGTTATGAAGTGCATGACAGCACCAAAACAGATTTCAACCGATTCACTTGTTTATGGCTGGAAGCCAGTTGGATTATTTATTGCAATTATAGGTTTAGTAATGCTTTTGTTTGCATTAGCTTCATTGTTGATTGAAGAGGGGCCGTTCCAAAGCTTAATCTTAAAGGATGCAAATCAGGATTTAGAAGTAGGACTTCCCAAAAAGAGCCCTCAATGGATTGCTTGTGCATTACTACTTACATTTTTACCGGTAATACTGTTTTTCCCTGGAACAGGATTAGGAGCAATTCTCTTGCCGCCAAATATTTATAGAATTGGATTTATGGCAAATGGATTTTTAGCATGGAGTATTTTCTGTGCAATTGCTTTAATTATATTCTTTGCAGCTTATCATCATTTCTATGGAAAAAATCATAATGGAAACTATAGAAGTTATGGATTTGCAACTTCAAATGTGGGAGAAAAATTTTCAGTTAGTTATGTTCTGAAATCTTTTGCTTTTGGATTTACCATTTTTATGGTTGCTTATCTTGTGCTGTTATTATTATTTAAATATGCACTGACAGACTTACATGTATGGGTTATGAGTTTACGACCTTTAAGTAAGTATAGAATAGGAGCATTCCCTGTTTATTATATTTCTTTTATGCCATTCTTTATCTCTTTGTTATTAGCATCAGGCGTGTTAGGTAGAAATAGGGAACTGGAAAATAAGAGTATCGGAGCATCTATACTGGTATCGATTTTATCTGGTATGGCAGGTTTGATTCTATTATTCATTGTTCATGAAATTACAATGAGAACTACTCATCCATTTATTCAAACGAATATGGCAGCGTTTTTTATGGATATTTTAGTTAGTGTAATCCCTGAATTTGGAATTGCAATGGGATTCTCAATGTACTTAAAACATAAAACAAACAGTTATATTCCAGGATTATTCTTTAGTATAGCAATCGTAACCATGGGTATGATTTGCCAAAATACTTTAGGACCATCATTTTTATAAAATATAAATATTTAATAAAAAAGGATTCATATCATTTTGTGATATGAATCCTCTTTTTTATATCACCTATATGTTTTTAAATTTTTTGATTTCATCACTTAATGTTGTAGTAACAGTTCTGTTAATTTCCATTTCAGAGTCAATCTGGTTAATACTTTCCGCTAGATTTGAAATATTCCCTGCTGCAGATGATACACCGGTGGAACTTTCAGAAATAGTAATGGTAGTGGCTTTTATTAAGTCTGTTACCGAGGTAATACTTTCTTTTATATGATCGGTTTGATTTTGTAATTCAATCATGATCAGCTTGATTTTTTCGGCATCACCAACATATGCCTCCCCTGTTTTAACCATAGCCTGATAGTCATTAAGAATATCGTTATTCATATAGTTTAATAAGCTATCGGTGTTGGATACTAATTCGTTTACGGCATCATTCACTAAAAAACTGACTTCTTGAATATTATTAGCAGTAGTTTTACTGTTGTCTGCTAACTGGCGAATTTCGTCAGCTACAACAGCGAATCCTTTACCAGCCTCTCCAGCCCGGGCTGCTTCAATAGATGCATTTAGAGCTAATAGATTTGTTTGACTGGCAATATTTAAAATATCATTGGTTAAATCATTGATCTGAGTCACGTTTTTGCTGTTCTCTATTGAATTGCGAATGGTTGCAGTAATATTGTTAACAATTTCCTTAGTATTATTTTGGCTTTGAGAAGAGGAATTCTTTAAAGACTCTGCTCGAGAATTAATCTCTTCTGAAAATCCCATGCCGTCAGATGCTGAGATTGCGATGGTATTAATATCTTTATTGATTCCGCTAATGAACTCTTCTATTTGCTCTGTAGTGGAATTAACCTGCTCCATACTGGCGGAGAGTTCTTCCATAATAGCAGAAGTATCAGTACCTTGTTCACTCGAGGAGATAATAGAAGCAATTACATGATTTGTAGCATCTGAAAGGGTTAGGGTATTTGTTTTAATTTTTTGCGTAATCTTTTGTAATACTTCAGTGTATTTGTTGATACAGTATATAATACGTCCGATTTCATCATTTCGTTTTAGTTTCAATCGAATGGTTAAATCACCTTCACCTTTTTCAATTCCTCGAATCATTTTCTCTAACTCATCTGTAGCTTTTATCAAAGGTTTTAAAGGCAATTTTGATAAGAAGTAGACAATTATTATTCCAATTAAAATGGTAAGAACAGAAATGATAGCATTGGTTTTTAGTAAATTTATAATACTTTTCTCCACCACATTTTTATTAACAAGATTAGCGACCTTCCATCCGGTTGAAGGGATTGTTGTAAAGGAAACAAATTGCTCTTCTGATGTAATCATTGAAGTGTAATCATCAATAATACCGGATTCTTTTTTTGTCATTTGAAATATAAGATTTGCTAATTCTTTGTAAGAACTATCAGTTTCTGCAACAGTAATAGGATTTATACTAATATTGATTCCATCACCTGTAGTTTCCGCAATTCCATTTTCATCAACCTTTACGCTTCCGTAACCATTATCTCCTACAACAAATTCTGCAGCATTGGTATGACCGAGGTAATTACCTTCCGGATCTATAATGAAGGCTTCTATATCAGAGGGTAATAAATCGCCAAATTCTGAAATAGAAACTGTTCCAACTAAGGCACCGGAAATACTTCCGTCAGCTTCAATAATTGGAACGGCGTTTGATACATACCGTGCGCCATCCTGGACAGTTACCGTGGAACGTGTTGTCCCTTTGCCTGTTTTCATACACGTTATGAATGCCTCATCTTTAATCTCATACAGATTAATATCCAGATCATACCTGGGCAGGCTTGCGTGACCGGAGGGGTCTACGTATAAAAGCGTAGTATAAATACCGTTATCAGCTTCCTGCTGACATAATTCGCATCTTTCCAGAAAGGATGAGTTAGGATTATGAAACACATCATTTCTCGAGAGCAATTCCAGATATTCAATGTTTGTTTTCAATTTCAATTCAATTTGTGATGATAATAAATTTGTTTGATTTAAAATTGATTTCTTTTCGGTGCTTAACAGATTCTTCCTGGATTCTACAGAAGATACCACTGTTAATACGATGCATATAGCTGTTACTAACATGGTGAAATACACCATTAATTGCGTACTAACGCTTTTCCTTTTTGTTTTTGATTTTTCCTTCATAAAAACCTCCTAAATTATATTTTTACAAATTATATATAATAAGATAGTACAATTACAAGCAAAAAAGTTAAAAACGAAATAAAGTATAATAAATTACGATTTTTAAAGGTTTTTCGCAATAAAAATCGTTAAAAAATAAACTGTATATTTACAAAAGCAATAGGAGATGTTAATATTGTTCAAAATCAAACAAAAGGAGGTTATATCATGGCAGAAATAGTTTCAGCAGAAAAAGCTGCAGAAATGATTCCGGATGATGCAGTTGTGGGTGTAGCTGGAATGGGTCTTTCCGGATGGCCAGAAGAAGTGGCTTGTGCAATAAGAGATAGATTTGCCAAGACGGGGCATCCCCAAAATTTAAACTTAAAGCAAAACAGTGCGATGGGAGATTGGGGGTTTGGAAATCAGTTCTATGGTTGGGAAAAGAATAAGAGAGAAGAACCATTAGAAAATGAAGGGGCCAGAGGCGTCACTAGATTTGGTGAAGCCGGTACAGGATTAATTAAAAGATGGACAAGTGCCCATATTGGAAGTGCTTTTTCTTTAAATAGTTTAGCGCGAAAAAACTTAATTGATGCCCATTGTATTCCGCAGGGTGTTGCAATCAATCTGTGGCGTGAAATCGCAGCAGGTCGTCCAGGTCTTTTGACAAAGGTAGGTTTGGGTACTTTCGTAGATCCTAGATTAGAAGGTGGCCGAATGAACGAATATGAGGATCCAGAAGAAGTTGTTCGTTATGTGAATTTTGAAGGTGAGGACTATTTGTTTTATCCAGCTTTTTCATGTGATGTTGCTTTGTTACGAGGAACTATAGCGGATGAAAATGGAAATATTTCATTTGAAAAAGAAAGTGTAATGAATGAGGGATTTTCTGTTGCAACAGCAACAAAGAATTCTGGAGGAATTGTAATTGTTCAGGTGGAATATCTTGCAAAGAAAGAATCATTGAACCCAAAGGATGTAAAGATTCCTGGCAATCTAGTGGATTATGTCGTCGTGGCATCTGATCCTATGGCTTCGTGGCAAGCGGAAGGAACCTATTTTCAACCTGCTTTTTCAGGTCATATTCGAGTTCCTTTGGAAAAGATAAAACCTATGGAACTTGATGAGAGAAAGGTTATTTGTAGACGATGTGCGATGGAATTAAAAAAAGGAAATCTCATTAACTTAGGTGTTGGAATGCCGGCGAGTATCGCCAGTGTTGTAGCAGAAGAGGGATTACTTGATGAAGTTACTATGAGCACTGAAAGCGGAATGGTGGGAGGCATGCCATCTGCACTTCCAAATTTTGGTAGTGCTTATAATCCAGAGTCAATTCTTACGCCTGGAGATATGTTCGATTTAATCAACGGTGGAGGACTGGATGTAACCTGCCTCGGAATTGGTGAAGTTGATCAGTATGGAAATAATAACGTAAGTAAAATGGGAACTAGATTAACGGGACCTGGTGGATTTATAGATATTACAACATCTACAAAAACCGTTATTTTTGCAGGAACCCTGATGGGAAAAGCAAAACTTCAGATTAAAGATGGAGAAATAAAGGTATTAGAAGAAGGTACGATTAAAAAGTTCGTAAAGGACGTAGACCAGATTACTTTTTCTGCGAAGTATTCACCAGAGAGTCAAAAGGTTATGTATGTAACTGAACGTGCAGTTTTTGAACTAAAGAATGGAGAACTTGTCTTAGTTGAAATTGCACCAGGACTGGACTTAGAAAAAGATGTTCTTCAATGCATGGATTTCCAGCCCAAAATCGGTCCGAATCTAAAAACTATGGATGAGAGATTGTTTTGCGAAACATGGGGAGAATTAGACAGGTTTATAGAAAAATAAAAAACAGGAGGACAATAATGATACTTTCAGATAAATATGAATTGATTAAAAAAAATTTCCGTAGATTTGCAGAAAAAGAATTTACTACGGAGATTCAGGAAAATCTAGACCGAAATGGAGGATTTAACTGGGAAATATGGGAAAAAATAGGAAAGTATGGGTTTACAGGAGTTAAGATTCCAACCCAGTATGGTGGTCAGGGTGGAGATTATATGGCATATGCACTTATGAATGAAGAGTTTTGCCGTGTGTGCCCTGTATTAGGAATTTATGCCAATACACCTAACTCTTTAGGTGGTGGCCCATTACTTCAGTGTGGAAATGAGGAACAAAGACAAAAGTATTTAGCACCAGCGGCTCGAGGAGAAAAACAAATTGTATTTGCACTGACTGAGCCGGGAGCAGGATCTGATCCAGGTAGCATGACAACCAAGGCGGTAGCTGATGGAGATTATTATGTAATAAACGGTAGAAAGTGCTTTATTTCTGGGGCTCCAATTGCAGATTATGCAATCGTTTATGCGAGAACAGATTTGACTCAAAAGGGCGGTAGAGGAATCTCTATGTTTATCGTAGATCTTAAATTAAAGGGAGTTTCTTTTGGTAAACCAGAGGCCAAAATGGGTATTAACGGTTATCCTACCAGCGATATTGTCTTTGAAAATGTATATGTACATAAAGACGATTTATTAGGACCATTACATAAGGGATATGCAGTGGCAATGAAAACATTAGATGGCGGACGACTTGGTGTTGCAGCTCAGGCTTTAGGTGCAGCTCAGGGCGCTTTTGAAGAAGCTGTCGCTTATGTAAAAGAAAGAAAACAGTTTGGAAAGCCAATCTATTACAACCAGGGAGTTAGCTTTATGTTAGCTGAGATGGCAACAGAAATTGAAGCAACTAGAAATCTTGTATATTCAGCAGCAGAGGCAAAAGATCATGATGCAAGTAATGCAGCAACCCTTTGCTCGATGGCTAAGTTATATGCAACTGAAATGGCTAATAAGGTTTGCGGACAGGCAATTCAGTTACATGGTGGATATGGATATATCAAAGATTATAAAGTGGAACGTTTGTATCGAGATGTAAGAGTTATGACCTTATATGAAGGAACAAGCCAGGTACAAAAAATTGTTATATCAAGAGATATATTGAAGTAGGAGGAAATTAGTATATGAGAATATATGTTTGCGTTAAACAAGTACCAGATACATCTGGAAAAGTTGCGGTAAATGAGAATGGTACATTGAATAGAGCATCCATGGATACCATTGTAAACCCAGATGATTTAAATGCTGTGGAAGCAGCTTTGGAATTGAAAGATGAATTAGGATGTCAAGTTACTGTAGTAACTATGGGACCGCCACCTGCAAAGGCTATGTTGCGTGAATTACTTGCAATGGGAGCTGATGACGCAGTGTTGATTTCAGGAAGAGAATTTGGTGGTTCTGATACGTTTGCAACATCTCAGATTATTGCAGGGGCTTTGCATAATTTAGGAGTTGGAGATGAGGATATTGTCTTTTGTGGTCGTCAGGCTATTGATGGAGATACTGCTCAAGTTGGACCACAGATTGCAGAAAAACTTGGAATTCCACAGGTAACTTACGCTGGAAACATTCAAAAAGATGGTAATAAGCTTGTGGTTAAGAGATTGTTAGAAGATGGCTATATGGTAGTGGAAGTATTTACTCCTTGCTTAATCACCTGTGTAAAGGAACTGAACGAACCACGATATATGACAGTTAAGAACATTATTGAATCAGAGAATAAACCGATTCTGGTTCTCGATTATGAAGCATTAAAAGATGAAGAGTTAATAGATCTTGATTCGATTGGTTTGAAGGGATCTCCAACAAATATTTTTAAGTCTTTTACACCACCACAAAAAGGTGAAGGCGTCGTATATAGCGATAGTGTTGAAGTGATGTCAAAGAAGTTGACAGAAGACCTGGTTAAAAAACATATTGTGTAAATAGGAGGAAGGGTATGTCTTTCAAGAATGAAAATATAGAAGATTATAAAGATATATGGGTATTTTGCGAACAAAGAGATGGAAAAATTGTAGATACTGATATCGAGCTTATTAGCGAAGGAAGAAAACTTGCGAATGAAAGAGGAGCAAGACTTGTCGGGTTGCTTTTAGGAAAGGAAGGAATTGCAGAACATGTAAAAGAGTTAGGAGGATATGGCGCAGATATTGTTTACGTCGTTGAAGATGAAAGACTTGATGTTTATACAACAGATGCCTATACAAAAGTAATCTGTGATATTATTGATGATAAAAAGCCAGAAGTATTTTTGGTAGGAGCATCCACAATTGGAAGAGATCTTGCCCCTCGTGTGGCTGCAAGATTGCATACAGGATTATGTGCAGACTGTACGCATTTGGATATTAATATGGAACAGTATTCTGCATTTTTGAAAGAAGCGTCTTCATTAAACGTTGAAGGACTTTCTTTGGATATGGAGGATACAAACCTTAAGATGACACGTCCGGCCTTTGGGGGACATATGATGGCTACAATTATTTGCCCTAGATTCCGCCCATGTATGGCAACCGTACGACCTGGTGTTTTAAAACGAGGTGAATATGATCAAACTGCAGAACAAAAAGTTATAGTAGAAAAACTGGCATGTAACCTTGAAAAAGAAGATTTGCGTACAAAGGTTCTTCAGGTAGTGAAAGAAACTAGAAAGATGGTAGATTTAATAGGAGCTGAAGTGATTGTTTCTGTAGGAAATGGAATTAGCAAAGATCCATCTTTAGGAATTAGTTTAGCAGAAGAACTTGTAGATGCTTTGGGTGGAGGTGTAGTTGGTGCAAGCCGTGCAGTTACAGATGCGGGGTGGCTGACAGCAGACCATCAGGTAGGACAGACTGGAAAAACTGTTCGCCCAAGAATATATGTTGCTCTAGGTATTTGTGGCGCCATTCAACATAAAGCCGGAATGGAAGATTCCGAGGTTATCATTGCAGTAAATAACAATGAAGATGCGCCAATTTTTGAAACAGCTGATTATGGCTTGGTTGGAGACTTATTTGAAGTTGTACCAGCATTAATATCAGAGTTAAACAGTGCAAAACAATAGCATATATAGCTGAAGAGAGCATTACCAAAGAGTTGAGGCAAATTGCTTCAACTCTTTCATACTATATGATTATGGGTTTAAAGACTAACTATTAGAAATAGTCAATAAAAAGTTTTTAAAACAGAAATGTTTTGAATATAGTGGCGATGACTATATCATCGCAATCAGTACATTGAAAATTGCATGACAAATAGAGCATCAGATATGGTGCTCTGATAA
>JAIKXK010000258.1 GCA_024684155.1 Lachnospiraceae bacterium
ACTGCCAAATAATAATTTCGACTCATTTTTTATAACCTCCCATACCCCAGGTATGTCATTTATACATCAAGTATATTCTGATTTTTTTCAAAGAATAAGGTCTAAGAAAAGCAAAAACCAGGACCTTATTTGCAATCTATACAAATTGGAATATAATGAAAGAAATTGAGGCAGGAGGTTTTTTGTGAACGAGAAATTATTAGAGAAATTAAAAGCCATCACTTTAGAAGAACAGGAAATTCTAAATGGACAAAAGGAAGTCAATCAGAATCTCTATATATCTCCAGGGGTTTTAGAGGATGCTCCTGTAGGTGAAAATTTCAGAGTAGACGGTACTCGTCTGTTAAAAAAAGGACGATTAATTGAAATTCGTCCCAACACTCGCTTCGTACATTTTCCAGCCCACACCCATAACTATGTGGAAATGGTTTATATGTACAGCGGAAGTACCACCCATATTCTAAATCACACAGACCGACTTATTTTGCAGGAAGGAGATCTTTTATTTTTAAATCAAAATGCGAATCAGGAAATTCTCCCTGCCGGAATTGACGATATTGCTGTAAACTTTATCATCCTTCCAAACTTTTTCACCCAGGCCATTGCCACCATGGGTGCAGATAATATTTTACGTTCATTTTTACTTTCAGCTTTAACAGGAGAAGATGGCATCACTTCTTATTTGCACTTTAAAGCAAAGGATATTCTTCCGGTCCAAAACCTTATGGAAAATATGATTTGGAATTTAGTGGAAAACAAAAAAGAAACCAATGTTATTAACCAAACCACTATGAGTCTGGTTCTTATGAATCTTTCTTCTTTTTCCGAGGATTTACAAACTGCGGCACCAGCCTCCTACGAACAAAGCTTGGTGCTTGCCTCTTTACAGTACATTGATAAAAACTACAAGGATGGAAGTCTTACAGACCTGTGTAACACTCTGAATGAGCAAACCTATTTCATTAGCCGGCTGCTTAAAAAGCACGCAGGCGGAAACTTCAAAGAACTTTTACAAAAAAGAAAATTAGAACAGGCAGCATACTTACTGTTAAATACCACATTGTCTACTTCAAAAATATTAGAATCCGTAGGCTACGATAACTCCAGTTATTTCCATCGTAAATTTAAGGAAGTATATGGCATGTCGCCAAAAGCTTACCGCAGTTTAGAATCCAATAAATATAATTATTAAAGACAGGACATCATTATGAAACTAAAATCTATTGTAATCAAAAAAGCCACTCTACCTATGGCTGTTTCTTTGCTTCTATCCTCACTTTTTCTATCAGGATGCGAAGTAAAAAATCCATTTTCAAAGGAGTCAAAGGAATCTACCGTCACACTATTTGCCATGGATACTTATATGACCATTACGGCTTATGGAGAAAATGCTTCTGAAGCAACTGCTGCTGCCTCAGATGAAATCAATCGACTTGAAGATTTATTTTCTACTAATATCGATACGTCTGAAGTAGCTACTGTTAACAAAAATGGTGGCGGCGAAGTTTCAAAAGATACTGCATACCTAATCGAAAAATCCATTGAGTATTACGAAAGCACAAAGGGTGCCTATGACATTACCATATATCCTTTGGTATATGAATGGGGATTTACCACTCAGGATTACAAGGTTCCAACAGAAGAAAGAATTAATGAACTTTTGCCTTTAGTTGGAAGTGATATGCTGCACTTAGAATACAAAGACGACGGCAGTGGCGATGCCTATGTCTCCTTTGATAAAGAAGGTATGATGATTGATCTTGGTACCATTGCAAAGGGCTATGCCTCCCAGCAGATTGCAGATATATTTGAATCCTATGGCATCGAAAACGGACTGATCAATCTGGGTGGGAACGTACAATTAGTTGGCACAAAAACCGACGGAAGTGACTGGAAGGTTGCCATTCAAAAACCGGACAAAGATTCTGAAGATACAGACTACGTTGGTGTATTATCTGCTTCCAACTGTGCTGTAACAACAGCAGGGGGATATGAGCGCTACTTTGAAGAAGACGGTGTTACCTACCGACACATCTTCGATCCATCTACCGGTCGTCCTACAGATAGTTCTCTAAAATCCGTAACCATTGTAACCAAAGACGGCGTAGATGCAGACGGCTACGATACTCCCCTCTTTGTTATGGACTTAGACGGGGCTATCTCCTTTTGGGAAGAATACAAAGACCTCTTCTCCGTCATCATTATCGGAGAGGACGACACCATCTACATTTCCGAGGACATCGCAGATAGTTTCACCACCGACTATCCCGTGGAAGTCCTACAATAAACCCCATTATTACGGTGGGATTTCATTTTTTAAGGGGATATAAGCATTGTGCGTTTTTTCTTCGGCACCGTCTTCGCTTTACCTCATCCCGGTGAATGTCTGTAAAGTGCTGACTTCTAAAGTCGTCAGCCCAACAGACATACACAGTGTATTCGGAACGCTACGCGGTGTCTTCTCAGAAAAAAGCACAATGCTTATATCCCCTTATATTAAGATATCTCCTCACCATAATTATGAGATATTTATAGTTTAGGGATATTTATTCTTCAGTGTAGGATTTCATATCATCGAGGTAGAGATAGAGGAACTCTCGGTAGTAGAAGCGAGTCTTTTTGGCTTTTAGCTCCATATCAGGAATGACGCGAGTGGGATCCATATTGTGAAGAAGATCCCCCATTTTTACCTCACGAGCCAAAGGATCAGCCTTGATTCCAGAAAGATATTTATGGGTATCGCGCTGTTCATTAAAGCCTTCCCACTTTGTCACTAGAACAACACCACGGATAATGTCCTCGTCAAAGCCCTGTTCTCTTAGGTACTCCTCTGTCACATAGGTATCTTCTATGGTATCATGCAAAAGCGCTACCACCTTTGCTCTCGGATTTTTACAGAACTCTGCTACTGCTTTTGGATGTTCAATATATGCAACTCCACTTTTATCTAGCTGGCCTTCGTGAGCTTTGGTTGCAATTTTTAAAGCCAGGTCATACTGTTGTTCCACAGTCATGTTGTCACCGATTACTTTCTCTATCTATATAGATAGTACTTCTTTTTTCTTTTATTCCTCGATTTCAAAAATCAAATTTTCTCGATCAATATCTATAATCTTATCCTTAAAATGAGCAATCTGCGGACGGGATTTAAATTTTTGAATCAAATCAAAATCCTGCCACAAGTGCATTGGAAATACCAAATCACAGGAAATATTCTTGATAAAATGCTCCATTCCAAGAGCATATCCTTCTTCTCCCATGCGTGGATCTAACACCACAAAGGCTATATCAATGTGCTTTTCTCCAATGCGTCGCAGTTCTCTTTTATAAGCAGTTCCATAGGCTTCTGCATAGAGTTCAT
Source organism: Lachnospiraceae bacterium (assembly GCA_024684155.1). GTDB lineage: Bacteria > Bacillota > Clostridia > Lachnospirales > Lachnospiraceae > JAILEN01. The sequence continues at coordinate 3,362 of JAIKXK010000258.1, forward strand.
CTTTTTGTCCCCAGTTCCACCAATGTAAATCTCCTGCATGGTAAACACAGATACCTTCTACATCTACCACAAAGGCTACTCCTTCATCCGTAGACTTTAAGGTTTCCACTTTTATATCATCGATTTCATATTCATTAATGGCTGAAACAAATTTAATTTTCTTTTTTATATCCAAATCAAATCCATTTTTTAACAAATAATTTCGTCCAAGGCGAATATCCTTTGAAAAAATATAAGAAATATTCGGATTATCTTTAACCCAGCGAAGCACCTCTAAAGAGAAATGATCTCTGTGCTTATGACTGGCAAAAACATATACCTTTTTTCCCTCCGGAAAAGGTGGCATCACACCTGTAAAATGATATTCTTCCACAGCCTCACCAGGAAAATAATCAAATACTAATACAGTATGATCTAATTCCACAACAAAACAGCTGTGATGAACAAAGGTTACTTTTAACATTATTTCATTCTTCCGATAATTGAATTTGCTTTCGCATATATTTCCTTTGGATCAAATCCAATGAAGAACGTTCTATCCTCATATAGAATTTTTCCATTGACCATAGTCATTGTAACATTCTGTTTGCTTCCCGAATAGACTAAGTTTTTCACAATGTTATTTTCTGGCTGCATATTGGGTTGCATTAAATCTACTAAAATAAGATCTGCCTTCTTTCCAACCGCCAGGGAATCGCAGTCCTTTAGGTTCATGGCATGGGCTCCCCCTGCCGTTGCTGCGTAAAGTACTTCCTCAGCAGGTACGGTAGCGGCATCCATTTCCCGAAGCTTGGCTAAGCCTGTCATTAAAAACATTTCCCGAAACATATCAAGGCAGTTATTAGAAGCTGGCCCATCAGTTCCAAGAGCCAAAGAAATCCCTTCCTTTAGATATCTCGTAACAGGCGCTATACCGCTGGCAAGCTTTGTATTCGACCCTGGATTTGTTACTGCATAAAGGCCTCTTTTCTTAAAGATTTCAAAATCCTTATCATCCATCCATACGCAGTGATATCCACCACCACCATACTGATACATACCAAGGGAATCTGTAAGCTGTGTAGGAGATTTTCCCCAGCGTTCAAAGCACTCTTTTACTTCTAATTCCGTTTCAGAGTTATGCATAAACATAGGGCTTTTATACTTTTCACAAAGCTTTGCTATGCCTTCCATAAGTTCCATGGAAGTGGTGTATTCCGCATGAAATCCCATAATAAAAGAAGAAAGTTCACCCATATCATTTACGATATTATAGTTTTCTTCCAGAGTCTCACAAGAGCCTCCAAAATTATTTAGTCCTGAGGTCTGAACTGTTCGAAAGCCACAATCCACAGAAGCCTTTGCATTCATTGGTGGGAAAAAATACATATCAAAATTTGAAGTAATTCCAGAGGTTAAATATTCCATAATTCCCAAAATATCAAGCCAGTAAATATCCTCTTCCACTAGCTGACCTTCTCTGGGAAACACGGAATCATACAACCAGCTTTGAAGTGGCAAATCATCTGCAAAGCTTCGAAGAAAGGTCATGGCCGTATGGGTATGGGCATTTTTAAATCCCGGCATCAATAAATTATTCTTACAGTCTATTTCCCGCTCCCAGACAATCACTTCCCCCTCTTTTGCAATATCTGCCACATCATTTCCGTCTCCAATATAGCAGATGGTGTTTCCCTTTACCCAAAGCTCACCACTTACAATTTCAAAGCTGTGATTTTTTAGATCTGTTTTTAAGATACGTGCATTTTTAAACTTAATATTCATGCCAAATCCCCCAATTTTGCTATGCTATCTTCTCGCTACAAACCCTAAATTTCTCTTTACTAAAATCTTTGAATTGCCTCTGTCACCAGGGCACTAAACTTCTTTGACACTGCCTTTCCTGCATCAATTACCTCTTGTTCTGACAAAGGTGTTGGTGAAATCCCAGCTGCCAAATTAGAAATACAGGATACCCCACAAACCTTCATTCCCATATGGTTTGCAGCTAGTGCTTCACAGGCTGTACTCATTCCCACCGCATCTGCTCCACACATTCTGCAAAGATTTACCTCTGCCGGGGACTCATAATTTGGCCCCTTTGTCTGAACATATACTCCCTCTTTCAAAGGAATATCTAATTCACAGGCACATTTACGAAGCACTTCCTGCAAATCTTCATCATAAATATGACTCATATCAGGAAAACGAACCCCTAATTCTTTTATATTTTCTCCACGAAGAGGAGAAGGTACAAAAAAGGAAATCTGATCTGTAATTAACATCAAATCCCCTGCCTTAAATCCTGTTTTGATTCCTCCTGAAGCATTGGTTAAAAATAAAATCTTTGCCCCCATCATCTTCATCAAACGAATTGGAAGTACCACATCTTCCATATCATATCCTTCATAGTAATGCACACGCCCCTGCATGCAAACCACCTTTTTTTCTCCCACATAGCCGAAAACAAATCTTCCTACATGGCCGGGAGCTGTAGATACAGGAAAGCCTTCTATATCCTTGTAGTTTACATATCCTTCGACTTTCATGGAATCTGCATAATCCCCTAATCCAGATCCTAATACCAGTGCTATTTCCGGTTCAAAGTCTGTCTGTTTTCGAATGCTTTCATAAGCCTTTGTTAGTTTCTCATATACCTGATTCATGTCTCCTCCTATCTATCCCATAACCTTTCGTACCCGATTGGCTACCTCCATGGTATCTATAGGTTTTTCGATATATTCTATATTTAATCCTTCTAAATCATAATGAATTTCCTGGTGTTTGTTTCTTACAAGGAATACCACCTTATCTCTTGCTCCTTCAAAATCTTTTAGTAAGTCAAGAAGTTCTTGTATATGACTGTTACTTGGATCCACATCAATAATAACCGTATCAACAAGTGTATTTCTTCCCTCTAATAACTTCAGTGCGTGAAGTCCATTATTTACCTCATATAAATGGTAATTTCTCTCCAGGCAGCTGACCAAAAGAGCACGCGAAACCTTTAGAGAGTCTACTAAAAGTATGGTCTTGAAACTGTGCTTTGAAAGCATTTCTGTGGTAAAAATACTCTTTCCATTCTTACCATTTTCCTTCGTCTGATAAAGAGCTCTATCTGCATAGGAAAATACCATATCATAGGAAGCGCCTTCTTTTTGATTACGAAAAGCAATTCCTATGGAACAGGAAAACTCAAATACCAATTCGCTTGACAATATGTTATGGGTTTCTTCCACAATTCGATCTGCCATGGCAGAAACTTCATCTTCTGTAGGATTTCCCGTGACCATAATCATGAACTCATCGCCACCAATTCGACCTACCAAATCCTTTTCTTTGGCACATCTTTTTAACACTGTGCCAAAGGCCTTTAATACCTGATCTCCCTGCTGATGACCAAAGGTATCGTTGACCACCTTGAAATTGTCGAAATCAATAATCATAATAGCTACATTTTCATCATTATGATCAAAGTATTCAAAACACAAATTTTCCATATTGCCTTTATTGTATAAACCAGTCAGTTTATCAATTCCAGCAAGATCTTTTAATTTTCCCTTTGCTATACTTTCTGCAATACGGAAATCATAAAGGTTTCTTGCCACATAGCAAAAAACAAAACATGCCACAATGGAAGAAAAGAAATTAATGGAAAAAATATCCTTTGATTTTAATAGATAGCTGGCCACTATCATAATGGCACACTCTATGGTAAATAAAGAAACCATGTTATACCATGGAACTATAAATACTACTGCAAATACGATTCCTAAAGAGGCAAAATAAACTGCCGGACTTTCCATATCTAAAGGAGCTAAACTGATTACCACCAAAAACACCATGACGTAAAACTGATATAATTCACAAGCTCTTATGGTATTTTTTACAGGCACTTCCCTTTTCCAATAGGAAAGCCAGAATATTATTAAAAAGACGCCATTAATAATCAAATTCGCAGCATAAATATCTGTTACATTCCAACTTTCAAATACATTAAAAGAAAGAATAAAATAAATTAATAAAAGGATTTCTACAATACTTGATACACGTATCAGCATCATTCGATTGGCACGTGCTACGTATTCCTGATTGTCTTTGATGTACTTCACAGTGTTCTTATGAAACTCCCTGTGACTAATACTATTGACATTGAACTGCTCTAAAAAGTCACCCATACTTATCCCCAAAACAACGATTTATAACATGCCAGTTACATAAAAGTATAATATCATATTTTATTTCCATAGAAAAGAAATCTTGTTTTTGAATAGGGGAAATGTTAGAGTTTTTAGTGAGGTGAAGTAATGGATCAAAAAATTTTATTGCATAAGATCAATCATAACAAGGAACGTATGCTTACTACCTTGAAATGGATTATCTTTTCTTTCATAGTAGGAATTATTTTAGGAATCATTGGTGCAATCTTTTATCATGGTATCCGGGAAGTAACCGCCTATCGACTAAATCACGACTGGGTTCTATTTTTACTCCCCTTTGGAGCAATACTGATTCGATTAATGTACCATTTGGCACATTATGACAACGATGGTGGTACAAACCTTGTACTCTCTGCCATCCATTCTGATGATAATATTCCAAAAAGAATGTCAGGATTAATTTTTGTTGCCACAATTTTCTCTCACTTTGTGGGAGCTTCTGTTGGACGAGAAGGAGCTGCTCTGCAGTTAGGTGGAAGTATTGGTAACTCTGTCGGAAAACTATTTCGATTCAACGATACCGATAAAAAGACCATGATTATGGTTGGTATGAGCGCTGTTTTTTCTGCTTTATTTGGAACTCCAATGGCTGCAGCTATTTTTTCTATGGAAGTTGTTTCTGTAGGAATTATGCACTACGCCGCCTTGGTACCTTGTGTTATCGCATCCTTTGTAGCTCGTGGCGTTGCCGCTTATTTAGGCGCCCCAAATGCAAGTTACGTGGTAGAAGAAATCCCGGCCTTTAATTTAGCCAGTGGTCTTCAAACTGCATTTTTAGCCATGCTGTGTGGTCTCGTAAGTATTCTGTTTTGTGTGTCCCTGCACCAGGCAGATAAGTGGAGTAAAAAACTCCTTAAAAACCCTTATTTACGAGCTTTTATTTTAGGAACTATTGTTTTCCTTTTAACTCTTTTGGTTGGAAATCAATCCTATAACGGTGCCGGAGTTGATTATATTGAAGACTGTATGGATGGCAATACCGGAACATTTGCTTTCCTGATTAAAATCATATTTACTGCCCTATGTATTAGTGCCGGATATAAAGGCGGAGAAATTGTTCCTTCCTTTTTCATTGGCGCTTCCTTTGGATGTCTCTACGGAAGCATTATGGGCTTTGCCCCATCTCTATGCGCAGCCATTGGAATGGGCGCTGTATTCTGCGGAGTAACAAACTCTCCAATCACAGCCTTTATCATTTGTTTAGAGCTCTTTGGTATGGAAGGAGCTCCGTATTACCTCTTAGCCATTGCCCTAAGTTATATGCTTTCTGGTTACTACGGACTTTATAGCAGTCAAAAGATTGTTTACTCTAAATACAAAAGTAACTATATTAATACCCATACAAAATAGCAGAAAGCTCATTTTGAAGCTCAGCAACTGTTACAAATCTGTCTTTTGGATTTATAGCAGTTGCTTTTTTTATAATCTTTAAAAGTCTTTTCTTTCCCTTTCCTTCTTTTACTCCATACTGTAAAAATTCCAGTGTTTTTCCAATTCCATAAATATCACTGCAAAAATCCACATACCTTCCCTCTTCCTGTTCCGGAGCACAAAATCCTCTGGTACCTCGAAAACTTTTTAGTAAAACATCATCCCTTTTACAAAGGCAATCATGAAGATCTATTAATTTAATATGAATAGGGTTTCTTCCCACTAAAATAATATTTTCCGGTTTTATATCTCCATGAAGAATAGGGTACTTTTGCCGATGCAAAAATCGAAGTCCATCACAAAGCTGTATCCCTATTTCTATTATTTCTTCTAATGAAAACTCCTCCCCACTTTTTCGGATAATATCATCTAGGTTTTTTCCCTCTACATACTCTTCCATAATAACCGTTCCATCTAAAACCTTTTTTGACTCATATATCCTTGCCACATTAAAATGCTGTTTTCCCCTTAACTGTTTTACCGGCAAAAATTCTTTTTTCTCCATAGAAAGAATCACGACCACCTTTTCTTTTTTCAAAAATGTAGTTTCCTTTACATACTTTGCATTTCTCATAACAATCCTCCTTTTCCTTACGTTTTCATTGCAGATTTAATTTAAATGAATTAGAATTAGTAAAAAGGGAGAGAAAGGACGTGATTTCTATGAAATGCAAACGAATTCCATTGGAAGCCAACGTTGAAAAATATGAATTAAATAAAGGTATGGAAGACGGTTTTGAACTTTGGTCAGATGTTGTAACTAAGGGATGGATTAATACAGATTCCCTCATTAAGATAAAAAATGAGCATGGTGACTACGTTTGTCCATATATTTTTCATCGCAGAGGACGCACCTTTATTGGCGAAGATGACTACATCATTACCGATGAAGATGGCACAAGACAAGTGTGCGGAGAAGATAAAATTTTCAAACGTTATGAAAAAGTAGAATAGACCGTATTCTATTTGTTATGAAAAGATAATACTTAGAATGTATATTTAGGAGGCCTGTAACAGACCTCCTTTTATTTTATAAATCTTTGAAATGGAAAGAACTTTTTCCCGAAGCATAATCTGCCACAATCTGGCCCGAACCATAAAGCTTATACTTATACGTCATAAGTCCTTCTAATCCTACAGGACCTCTGGCATGGATTTTTCCAGTTGAAATACCAACTTCTGCACCAAATCCATAACGGAAGCCATCTGCAAATCTTGTAGAGGCATTTTGATAAACCCCTGCGGAATCTACCATCTGCATGAAGTACTCTGCCGTCTCACTATTTTCTGTCAAAATAGAATCTGTGTGATGTGACCCGTATTCGTTAATATGTTCCACAGCTTCCTCTACGGAAGAAACAATTTTTACAGAAAGTTTTAAATCTAAATATTCTTTATGATATCCATCTTCTGTTAAAGGACAAGCATTCGAAAGCTCTTTTGCTTTTCCCTCTCCATAAATTGATACCTTTGCATTATGTAGAGCTTCTGCTACTTTTGGCAGGAATTCATTAGCGATTGATTCATGAACCAACAATGTCTCTACCGCGTTACAGGCAGCCGTATACTGAGTTTTTGCATCTACTACAATAGGAATTGCTTTTTCAAAATCACAATCCTTATCCACATAGACATGACAAATACCATCGGCATGTCCCATAACTGGAATCTTGGTATTATTCATAATATAAGATACAAAAGCATTAGATCCTCTAGGAATTAATAAATCTACATCTTTATGACAAGATAAAAGTTCATCAATTTCACTATGAGCTTCTGCCTGAAGGAGACATTCACCAGGAAGCCCTGCTGATACTGCAGCCTCTTTAATAATAGAAAATAAGCAGCGATTGGTTTCAGCCGTTTCTTTTCCACCTTTTAAAATGGCACAATTTCCACTCTTAATACAAAGAGATGAAATCTGAACTAAAGCATCTGGCCGTGCTTCAAAAATTACTCCAATTACACCAATTGGGCACGAAATCCGTTTTAAAATAAGGCCATCATCTAACTGACGGGTAAACTGAACCACTCCAACAGGATCTTTTAATCCCTGCAGTTGTTCTAAGCCTTCAATAACGGAAGAAAGCTTCCCTTCGTCAAATTTAAGTCTTTTATATACCGCATCAGATATTCCATCCTCTTTTGCGCGGTTTAAATCTTTCTCGTTTGCTAAAAAAATCTCTTTGGACTTTTCCTGTAATGCCTTTGCAATCTTTGCTAAAGCTTCGTTTCTGGTTTCTTCAGATGAAGCTGCCATCTTAGGAGACGCAAGTTTCATCTTATGTGCTTCGTTTTTAATGTTCATCTTTTTTCCTTTAGTGTTTTTCCACCCAATCCATCAAATCTTTTTCTGGCATCGGTTTTGCATAATAAAATCCCTGGAAATAATTTACATAGAAGTTCTTTCTTAAATAGATAGCTAAATCATCTTCTTCAATACCTTCTACACATACGGTTTTTCCAAGTTCTTTGGCACAACCTGTAATCGCACGAAGTAAACTTTGTTTTTGTAAATCTTCTTCTATATCTAGTACAAAACTTCGATCAATTTTAATTTGATCCACTGGTAAATTTATCAATAAATCAAGGGCAGAATAGCCTGTTCCAAAATCATCCAAGGCTACTTTTGCATCCATTGATTTTAAGGATATCATCTTATTTCGAAGCATCTCCATATTTAATAATTTGCAACGCTCCGTAAGTTCAAATTTAATGTTTGTGGGAGGAAAATCCTCCTCTTCTATAATTTTTATCACATCATCCACGAATTCATCTCTTTGAATCTGAGGATAAGCGATATTTACGTTTACAACAAAATCTGGCTTATCAGAAAGAATTTTTTTCGCAGTTCGAATCGCCTGTCGAATAATCCAATTTCCCAACTCATAAAAATGTCCATCCTTTTCAAGCCAAGGAATAAATACACTTGGCGGAATTCTTCCAAGTTCTGGAGAAGCCCATCGAAGAAGCGCCTCCATTCCAGTAGTATTTCCTGTATTTGCATCCACGATTGGCTGATATTCCATACAAAAATACTTTTGTCCACCAATCATATCCTTTCGGATAGATGCCAGAATTTTCATTAATTCCTTATCTTCAAAGGTTTCTTTATTATCGTCAAATAATAAGGTAGTAATATTATTTTCTTTTGCTTTTGAAACCGCATAAAGTCCACTATTTAAGATTGGATCATGCTCCATATTTGGTTCTTTTGCCAAAACTGCTCCACCACAAACACTTAAGGTGATTTTTTGTCCATCTATCACCAAATCATTTTCCAAATATGCCTGGAATCTGCGATAAATACTTTTCAAATCATCCTTTGTATGACGATCTTCTTTTAAAGTGAAGGCAAATTTTGTTCCCTCTACTCGATAAATATGTCCATCAAGTCGAATACTTCTGGCAAAATTTGCAATTTCTTTTAATACCTTATTTCCGTTTCGATATCCAAAGGTATCATTTACAGATACGAAATTACGAATTCCAATAATCATAAGATAGTATGGACGTTTGGCATTTTCGTACTTAATCATCTGAGTTAAAAGTTTGGTACGATTATAAAGTCCTGTAACAGGATCAATAATCTCTGCCACCTCATGATTAATTACTCGTCCGGCAAAGAAAATCGGTCTGCCCTCTGCACCACGAAACAGCTTTGCGTCTGTAGTACAAGTAACATACACATTATCCTTATTTAAAATACGATAAGTAGAATGCATCCACTCACTGCGATTTGAAAACATATCGTCTACCTGAGCTTCATAAGCAGGTAAATCTTCTGGATGAATACGACTTTTATAGAAGTCCAATGCCCCCTCTTCCGCTACAATTTGCGCAGGGAATCCATAGTATTCCACCATGTCACGGCTCCAATACACACTTCCTTCATTGTAATCTGCCCAGAATGTAAAATGACCATCTTCTTTCGAAGAAAAAATCTCAAAAATATCGTTAAAATACTTAATTCTTGTTAAATCATTCAACGAGCTGTCCCCCCTGTGATTATCATAAATGAATTATAACAAATGGGTATAAAAAAAGCCACTAACAAAATGTCAGTGGCTTTCCTATTATTCGCTAAATTTGATTTCATTTTGAATACGTTGATCAATAATATCCAAAACATCTTTTGGAACAATCTTATCCGTATATAAATCTTCCATGGTACTCTCTGAATTTTGTAAAGCAGAAAGATCTAACCAGGTAGCTCTTTGAAATTCTTCATCAAAAATAACGTAAATTTCTCTTTCCCGCAAAATCTGCGAAAGAGGTAGGCTCTTATAATCCATAAAACCCTTCCTTATACTCGAGATAAATATTCTCCTGTTCTGGTATCAATCTTAATAACATCTTCCTGGTTAACGAATAAAGGTACGTTAACTACAGCACCTGTTTCAACAGTAGCAGGCTTTGTAGCACCAGTAGCTGTATCACCCTTGAATCCAGGCTCAGTATCAGTAATCTGAAGTTCTACAAAAAGAGGAGGTTCTACAGCGAACACGTTTCCTTTATAAGAACAAATCTTAACCATTTCGTTTTCTTTTACAAACTTAAGTGAATCACCGATATCTTCCTTAGATAAAGCAATCTGATCATAAGTTTCAACATCCATGAAGTTGAATAAATCACCATCAGAGTATAGATACTGCATATCCTTACGATCGATATGAGCTGTAGGGAATTTTTCAGTAGGTCTGAAAGAAGTTTCTACAACACCACCATTAACAATATCCTTAAGCTTTGTACGTACGAAAGCAGCACCCTTACCAGGTTTTACATGCTGAAATTCAACGATCTGACATACTTTGCCATCATACTCAATAGTAACACCGTTCTTAAAATCTCCGGCTGTAATCATTATAAATTCCTCCTAAAATACACAAAATAACTTCTAACATTTTACACGAAAACAGTTCAAATTGCAAGATACAGTCCTTGCCTCTTATTCTAATGTAAAAAATTCTTATTTCGAATGTTTATTTTCAATTTCTGTAATCAAATCGATTCGATCCTGATGACGTCCACCTTCAAACTCTGCATTCATATAAGCATCTAAAATATCCTTTGCAGCTTCACTTCCCACAATACGTGCGCCAAAGGCAATGATGTTTGCATTGTTATGCTGTTTTACAAGACGAGCTGTTGTTGGATCGGAACATACTGCAGCTCGAATTCCCGGAACCTTATTTGCTGCAATTGAAATTCCAACTCCTGTTCCACAAATTAAAACACCAAAATCCACTTCCTTTGCCACAACTTTATCTGCAACAGCTTCACCAAATACGGTGTAACTAATACCTTTGTTCTCGTTGGCTCCTAAGTCAACAACTTCATTTCCTAAGGATTCTAAGTATTCCTTCACTGTATTTTTTAATTCAATTGCTGCATGGTCATTTCCTAATGCGATTTTCATAATTTACTTCCTTTCCCTTACAGTTATCTATTTATTAAAATTGTTTTATTTCATTAATTCATTGTTTATCCCTGATTCTATGGGATTTAACGGCAAGCCTATTTGCTTTTCAATGGGACTTTTTTTACTTCTCCACCACGTTTTACATAGAACTTATATCCCAAAAGGATTACGGCTTCTATCAGACGTTTTAAAATAATCTGGATTTCTTCCTTCCATTTTAATACTGGTTCTACCATAATGGTTCGGATACCAGCTCGGTTTGCACCCCAGATATCAGTAAAAATCTGATCTCCTACAAATAATGTAGTCTCTTTTGTTGTGCCCATAACTTCCATAGCCTTTTCATAACCCTTTACAGAAGGCTTATTTGCCTTGTAAATATAGGCTGTAGCACCAGAAGCTTCTTTAAAACTTTTTACACGCGGCTCTTTATTATTAGATAATAGTAGGCTCTTCATTTCAAGGTCATTCATCTCTTGAAAAAATGCTTTTGCTTTCTCATCTGCCGGAGCATTGTGAGGCACCAATGTATTATCTACATCAAAAATAATTCCCCGATAACCGGATTCGTATAACTTCTTCAAATCCACATCATAAATGGATGAAATATAATCATCCGGATACAACAAACTCTTCATAATAATTCCTTTACTTCTATAAATACCAAGGTCGATTATAGCAGAATTACTACTTCGAGACTACCATCAATACTAACAAATTTATGGCATAAAAAAAGAGTAGTTTCAAAGAACTACTCTTAATACTTTAAATTATAATGCAAAGTTTTCTGCACCACGTACCTGTGTGGATTCCTGCTCTCCATTTTCTCCAACGAAAAACTGGTACTGCTGGATTGCCTGATCTTTTCTCATATCTGAAATAGCCTTTTCTACATCTAAAGTACGAAGATCGCTATTATCTGACTTTATTTCAAAATCTTCTGTAGGACGATATTGATCAGCATAGTCGTAACTTCCGAAGGTCTGTTTGCTTCTGGCTTCTTTTAAAGCTTCTTCAGAGACCTGTGCAACCTGCTGTTCCTCCTTCACTTCTTCAGTTTTAGGAGTTTCATCCACACGGTTATTATGAACGCTTGAAACGTTATTTACATTATAGAAACCTGAATAAGGTCTGATTCCTGAAATATTCATAACTTTTGAAATCCCTTTCACTAAATGGTAAGCGCCATATTTCCTTTCACAGTATATATCGTCTACCGGTGTGAAAACTTAACCCTAAAATAATATTTTTATTAATTATTTGTTCAACATCTTATTTAACTCATCTAAGAATGTTTCCACATCCTTAAACTCACGATATACAGAAGCAAAACGTACATAAGCAACTGCGTCCACGTCTTTGATCTTCTCCATAACGATTTCGCCAATGCGATCAGACTTGATTTCTTTTTCTTCAGAAGCAAAGATTTCTGCCTCTACTTCATCTACAATCTTGTTTACAGTATCTCTTGAAACCGGACGTTTATGGCATGCACGCCAAATACCGCCTTCAATTTTAGATCTTTCATACTGTTCGCGAACATTGTCCTTTTTTATAACAATAAGTGGAATAGTCTCTACTTTTTCATAAGTAGTAAATCTTTTTCCACAGTCATCACACATTCTACGACGACGAATTGAATTGTTGTCGTCTGCCGGTCTTGAATCAATTACGCGAGTATTATCGCTTCCGCAAAATGGACATCTCATGATTACTCCTCCATATCCCCAAAATAATGCGTTGTATATTTTTACAAGTACAATATTTAGTATAAACGAGTTTCAACAACAAATCAAGAAGGTTTTTATGCGAAAAATCTCCCTCAAATGCCCTTTTTTGCAAGGTTTTTTCATAAAAGACTCTACAAAGGTTTTTATACGTTGAAACGGAATAGAATTACATCCCCATCCTGAACAACGTAATCTTTACCTTCCATACCAACAATACCCTTTTCTTTTGCTGCAGAAAGGGAACCACAATCCAAAAGATCCTGGTAATTTACGACTTCTGCTTTAATAAATCCACGTTCAAAATCTGTATGAATCTTTCCTGCTGCCTGTGGTGCCTTTGTTCCCTTTGTAATAGTCCATGCACGACACTCATCTTCACCGGCTGTTAAGAAACTCATAAGTCCAAGAAGTGAATAACTAGCTGCAATTAACTTATCAAGTCCTGATGACTCTACTCCTAAATCTTCTAAGAAAACTTTCTTTTCTTCATCATCTAACTCAGAAAGTTCCTGCTCCATCTCCGCACAAACAACAAACACTTCTGAATTTTCATTCTTGGCAAGTTCTCTAACTGCTGCCACGTTTTCATTATTTGCACCATCATCTGCCATATCATCTTCTGCTACATTTGCTGCATAGATTACAGGCTTTGCAGTTAAAAGATTGTAAGAGTCAAACCAAATCTGCTCATCCTCATCTGTTTCAGAAAGTTCAAAGTTCTTTGCCATCTTTCCCTCTTCCATATGAGCCTTTAAGCGATCGATTAAATCAACTTCCTTTGCCAAAGTCTTATCCATCTTTGACTGTCTGTAAATCTTTTGATAACGACGATCAATAATTTCCAAATCAGAGAATAATAACTCTAAATTAATAGTTTCAATATCTCTTGCTGGATTAATGTTTCCATCTACGTGAACAACATTTCCATCTTCAAAGCAACGAACTACATGAACGATAGCATCTACCTCACGGATGTTTGCCAAAAACTGGTTTCCAAGTCCTTCACCCTTTGATGCGCCCTTTACAAGTCCTGCAATATCAACGAACTCGATGGTAGCTGGTGTTACCTTCTTTGTATGATAAAGTTCTCCAAGTTTTTCCAAACGCTCATCCGGGACTGCAACCACACCTACGTTAGGATCAATTGTTGCAAATGGATAGTTTGCAGCCAAAGCTCCTGCCTTTGTAAGTGAATTAAATAAAGTTGATTTTCCTACGTTTGGTAAACCTACGATTCCGAGTTGCATAATATCTATCTCCATTTCTTTCATATCCCTTTATTCTTGCGCTTTGTGAGACTTTTTAACTTCCAATTTTGGATAATCTACACATTTTTTACACAAAAAATGTTTCGGGATGTATTTCTATAAATTTCTATACTATATCTTTAAAGCATTCTTGAAAAGCAGCCTCAAATTTTTGATGCTCCTTTTTCTTTTCCTCTTCCGTATTATGCACATATAAATCCATTGTGGTTGATATATGCGCATGCCCTAAAATTTCTTGTAGCGTCTTAGGTCGCATTCCAGCCTCTATACATCTGGTCGCATAGGTGTGTCTTAGTGAATGCATCGATATTTTCTTTATCTTTGCCTTCTTGCATATCTTTTCCAGCGTCGTATCATAAGCAGTATTCTTTGTAGGTCTTCCTTTTCGATTTAGAAACACGAACGCTTCCCACCGTTTTTCCTTCACATAACGAAACTCACGATTGTCATATCGCTGCTTTAACAAGTTATAAGCAACCTCTGTCATCGGAATACTCCGATGTCCGGATTTTGATTTTGGTGGTCCAATACGAAAGTCCTGCTCACCATATCGAAATTCCATGGTACGATTCACAGTGATTTGACGATTATCAAAATCTATATCCTGCCACTGCAATCCCATAACTTCGCCCATACGCATTCCGGTCTGTAATATCAACAGATACTGTCCAAAATTTGAACAATCTTTTGCCGCCTCCATAAACTTTATTTGTTCTTCCACTGTTAGGAACCGAACATTCTTCTCGATTTCCTTTGGCACTCGAACCATCTTGTTCATTGGAGAACGCGATATTACTTCGTTGATAAACGCGTAATAGAACATGCTTTGCATTGTAATACGTGTTCGTTCAATCGTGGAACCTGCATAAGAATCCATCATACGATTCAGTACTTGTTGGCAATGTGCAGTTTTTACATCGCTTATCTGCATCTTCCCTATCACCGGACCTATATTCTGTTGATACCGCTCACGATAATTCCTTACCGTATTGTATCGGACGGTCGGTGTTTTAATGTTCTCAATCCAGTACTGAAACCACTGATCTACTGTCATGAATCCGGTTGTCATGCTGTCAAGATAGTTTACACGAAGTTTTTCTTTATCCAACCAACGCTTGGCTTCCTGCGGATTATGAAAGTATTTCTCATGCTTTTTACCTGTACGATCTGTAAATCTGGCTGTGTATAAACCATCCTTTCTCTGGCAAACACCTTTTGCAAGTTTTCGGCCAGTTAAACTTTTTCCCATGTTCTTCTATAGACCTCCTTTCTTATTGAAAGTCAGTCCATACCTAAACCTTACAAATTCTACCATATTCTCGCCCTTTGTTCAATAAAACTACCTATATCACGACCTTATTCTCTAAATAGTTTTCAAGTTTCTGTCGTTTCACCAGGCGTTTTCTTCCAACATATATAACAAACGGACACATAGGTTCATTTAGCATCAATTCTATCTTGTTAATGCCTATGTTTGTATAAAGTGCTGCTTCCTTGATGGTTAATAAATACTTATTCTCAATTGGTACATTTATCTCTTTCCTAGCTTCCATATCTTCCCTCAACTCCTAATACATTATGAAATTTTTACTGTCACACGATAGATATCTATAAAATAGACGGCGCAGTTCCTACACCCGGTGCGTCTGACATTTGCTGTGCAAAAATTAAGTGACTGGTATTCTAATCCATAAATCAAAATATCAGTCACATCATGTATCAAGCCGTCTCTCAATATTTAGTTATCAAAGTACAAAGCTGCGCATCAACTATTTATTTCTATCCATTCCGACCAAATAATCTAAACTAACGTCATACAATATCGCCAAATCAATAGCTATATGAAGCGGTATTTCTATTACACCCGATTCATATCTTTGATACTGTTGTTGTTTGATACCCAAATAGTGAGCAACATATTCTTGTTTAA
>JAIKXK010000289.1 GCA_024684155.1 Lachnospiraceae bacterium
CACATTTACTTCGGGATGCGGATAAGGCAGATATTTTTCGAGTACTTACAGAAGTACCTTTTGAGGAAAGAACTACAGGTTTTGTTGGAATTCCAGGACAAATTGGTGCAAGAGATGAGGTTATGAAATATGTGTATGCCCATAAGTGCGTACCACGAATGACCATTCGGACTGAGTTTGAAACTTTGATTTCTCACGCTTGTATGGGATTTGAATTGGTATATGACAAGACAAAAGAGATTGTGAAAAGTCAGGGGTATTTAAGTGAATATTTAAAATGGACCCCCAAGAATGACAAAGAAGCACAACAACTTGCCATTCTTAAGGGAGAATTGGCGGAGCTTATCGATTAACTCGAGCGGCTCCGTCACTTTCCATTATAGCTTCTACTTCTTCGCGAGTAGCAATATTTGTATCTCCTGGCATGGTATGTTTTAGAGCAGCGGCAGCCAGTCCAAATTCCAAGGCATATTCCATATCGCTTTTAACTAAAAGCCCATGTAAGAATCCGGCAACCATAGAATCACCAGTTCCAATTCGCTCAACGATTTCAAGATCGTAGGTGCGTCCATGATATAATCGATTTCCATCACAGACTAGTCCCGAATAAATATTTCTTGAAGCACTGACATTTTGACGATGAGAAGTTACAAGATACTTTAAGTCGTAGGTATCCATTACCCGTTGCATTGCCTCAAGTGAAATGGCTTCTTCGTAAGGGGATTTTGTAAAATCATGTTCATGATCAGAATATCCACAACATTTTTGTGCATCCAGGGCATTTCCAAAACAGATATCAGCCATTTGAATCAGGCGTTTCATATAAGACTGTTTCTGAGCTACATTGTCCTTCCAAAGCATGGTTCGATAATTTAAGTCTAGGGAAATAGGAATTTCCATGGCTTTTGCAGTTTCTACAATTTTTACTGCTAACTCTCCACCATTCTGACTAATAGCAGGTGTGATTCCTGAAATATGTAACAGATGAGCATCCTTTAGGGCACTGGCAAAATCAAATTCATCTACAGATGCATCTGCAATGGCGGAGTGTGATCTGTCATAGATAACTCTTGAAGGACGAATGGATACACCATTTTCAAGGAAATAAAGACCGAGACGATCTCCTCCACGAATAACGTGACTGCAATCCACACCATACTGACGTAGGGATTGGATGGCACCATCTCCAAGTTCATTTTTTGGAAGTTTTGTTACAAAGCTTGCATCATGTCCAAACATAGCAAGGGAAAGAGCAATGTTTGCTTCTCCACCGCCGTAGTGCATATCCAGTTTTGTTGCCTGACGGAAACGTTCATGTTCCGGTGGCGATAGTCTTAACATTATTTCTCCAAAAGTAACAATTTTACTCATGATAACCTCCCATATAAGTAACTTATAAAAGTAATTCTCTATGAATGTATTATAGCATTGACAGTTTCTGCAGATGTATTATGGAAGTAGAATGAGAATTTTTGATTTCAAAATGTTCATTTTTGCCTGATATTATTTGAAATAGTGGAGAGTTTTTGTAAATAAGAATTCATGTTATAATGTAGAAAATGTGATGTGGGTTATGCAAAGGGGGATATGCATATGAGTAAATCGCAGGAAAAAGAAATCTATCGCAGTGAACTGGCTGCAAGACAGCAGGTGATTAAGAATGAGGGGTTACCTGTTATCGTTATTCTAGAAGGTTGGAGTGCTTCCGGTAAGGGCTCCGCCATCGGCAGTATCATCAAATTTATGGATCCAAGATTTTTCAGAGTATACAATATGGATGTGATATCAGAAGAGGAAAAGCGCTATCCATTTTTGTATCGTCATGCCATTCGTATGCCAATGAAGGGACAGTTTTCCTTTTTTGATGGAGGGGTTATGGATGAGGTAACCTATGCCTATATGAGAGGAGAAATTCGAAAAAAAGAGTATGACAGACGAGTTGACTCAATTATCAACTATGAGAGACAGCTTAGGGATAATGGATATTTGGTAGTAAAATTCTTCTTAGAGGTATCGGAGAAGGAACAAAGAAAGAGAATCGAAGGATTACTTGAAAATAAGAATACAAAATGGCGGGTAAATGAAAAAGACGCCTGGCAAAACAAAAATTATAAAAAATGTAAAAGGGTCTATGAAGATTATTTGAATCGAACAGATTCACTTGCCTGTCCATGGCATAAAATTAAAGCCGATGATAAGGAGCAGGTAGAAGCCATTATTGCCAATGCCATAATATCCAGCATAGACGCTGCTATGAAAAAACCCTGGATTGCAAAAATCCAAAAGAATACTTATGAAATGCAAAAGGTGCCAAAGCTTTCCAAGGTAAAACTGGAGGGGAAAGAACTTAGTGATGAAGAGTATAAGAAGAAACTAAAGAAATTACAAAAGGAATTATCAAAACTTCACAATAAGATATATAGAAAGAAAATTCCAGTGATTATTGCTTATGAAGGATGGGATGCGGCAGGAAAGGGC
>JAIKXK010000296.1 GCA_024684155.1 Lachnospiraceae bacterium
ACACTTGAAACGTCACTCATCACTACCTCCTTGTATTCCTTACACACACTTTTCGTAAGTATAATACTAAGGTATCCTTAAATAAACTTTAAAATTCTTTATTTATTTAAATTGAAAGCATCGAATATTGGTCCACATCTCGGAAATTCGTTGATTTTCATCTGTATCAAAGAAATTCATGACTACAGAGCGATCTAACACATCCTTTGTTGGATAGGCTGCATAAAGCTGGCGATGCATTTGTTCTTCAGAGGTAGTAAGGCAGGCATCCTTTCCAAAGAAATAGGAAAGATCATATGAAACACCTTCCTCCTCGCCGTAGCTATAATCCAAATAATCCACAATGGAATTATCCTCTCCTCCAGAGATAACAGAAGTATATCCAATGTAATACATATTTCGAATCACATTATCCGGGCGGGATACAAAATTTACAAATGCCTCTGCGGCCTGTTGTTTTTCACTGTCACTTCCAATACCATCCTTTAACATAGCCCAGCCATCAAACCAAAGATTGCTTCCTTCTTCTGGGACGAAAAATTCCAAATAGAAGTCATCCTCTTCTGCCTGATCCATGGAATAAACGGCATCTCCAGACCATTGCATATTGGCTACTACTTTTCCAGAAACCATATCTGCCTTTCCCGAATCTGTTTCCAGAGAATAGGCATTTTCTTTCATCGCTGTTAAAATAGCCTCTACCTTTTTCACCGTTTCTTCGTCGGTAGCATTTAACATTTGATCCAGTTCTTCTCTATAAGTGGAAGAATTTAAAAACTCCTCTGACATAAGTTTTTCTTCATTTAAAATACAAAGGCCTACAATGTAGGAATCACGAATGCTGTCCTTCATGGTGACCTGTTTTACATAATCCTCATTTAACAGTAAACTCCAATGTTTCAAGTCATTTTCATCTACTGCATCTGGATTATAAACAATTCCCATAGTGCCCCACATATAACCTGCACCATAGTGATAAATGCTTTCTCCCTCATTGGATAACTCTTTAAAAATATCTTTTATATAAGGAGAAAGTCCTTTTACATAGTAATTATATTCCTTCGACTCATCATAAAAATCTGAAGAATATGGTAGTAACATATCTTCATCCATCATCTTTAGAATCATATATTCAGAAGGACATACTAAATCAAATTGACTTCCAAGAGTTAACTGATTATATAAATCTTCATTGGTACCATAAGTAGAGTATTCTACCCTGACTTTTTTTCCATAGGTTTCATAATACCAATCTTCGAAATCATCAATCATGGAGTTTTCACCAATAATTTCTGTTCCATCCGAGAGTTCAATCAACTCATCTTCGGCCCAATCACCTTCATCAATATACTCTTCGCAATTAGCAATCCGAAGCACCAACTCATCTTCTTTTTCCTGACCACAACCACAAAGCATTCCCATTAAAAGAAGAGTTAAGGGCACTAGTAAATATTTCTTAGTTTTCATAGTCTTCCCCCTCTTCCATTGGTCTCATGGTTTTTATGTAACCCACCAGCACAATTACCATAACCAAAATAAAAATTAAGGCAGAAAGAGCCCATAGTGCAGTCTTAATTTGTGTCTGAGCTCCCTTGGTTGCATTTACCACATAGGTACTGATGGTATCAAAAGCCGCTGGCTTTGTATAAGTAGTAATAAAATAATCATCTACTGACAGGGTAATACTGGTTAAAAAACCAGAAATAATTCCTGGACGCAATTCCTTTAATACTACCTTTTTTAAGGCAGTCCAGGGACCTGCTCCAAGATCAAGGGCCGCCTCGTATAAATGTGGATCCATGGCCGCAAGGCGTGGATATACTGACAGGTACACAAAAGGTGTACATAAAGCACAAAGGCCAATTACCAGCGGAACAAAAGAGTCTTTTGGAATTCTAAAAAATACGATTAATAAAATGCAAATAGAAAAACCTGTTACGACATCTGCGTTTACTACAGGAATTTGATTTAAAAATTCCAAGGCTTTTCTACGAGATCGTTTTCCATAAAAAGCTCCAATGGCTCCTGCTGTCCCCATTAAGGTAGATAGTAAAGATACCACTACAGCCAAAATAATTGTTCCCAAAATCATTTGAGATAATTCTTCTGTTGTAAATAGCGTTATATAGTTTT
>JAIKXK010000337.1 GCA_024684155.1 Lachnospiraceae bacterium
TAGTATGTATGATGTGAAATCACCAAAAGCGGAAGAGTTTATTAGCGACGAGGAAATTCGTGAAAGCTTGGATTACGCAGAAAAAAACAAATCAAATGTAGCTTTAATCGATGAGATTTTAAACAAAGCAAGAAAAATGAAGGGTATCTCTCACAGAGAAGCATTGGTTCTTTTAGATTGTGATATCCCGGAAAAAAATGAAGAGATTTACAAGTTAGCAAGAGAAATCAAACAGGAATTTTATGGAAACCGTATTGTTATGTTTGCTCCTTTGTACTTGTCTAACTACTGTATTAATGGATGTGAGTACTGTCCTTATCACGCAAAGAACAAACACATTCGCCGTGTAAAATTAACTCAGGATCAGATTCGTGACGAAGTAATTGCATTACAGGATATGGGACATAAACGTCTTGCCTTAGAGTGTGGTGAAGATCCAGTTCACAATCCAATTGAATACGTTTTAGATTCTATTAAAACTATTTATAGTATTCATCATAAAAATGGAGATATTCGTCGTGTAAATGTAAATATTGCAGCGACTACACCAGAAGAATATCGCATGTTAAAAGATGCTGGAATCGGAACCTACATTTTATTCCAGGAAACCTATGACAAGGTTCAGTATGAAAAACTTCATCCAACCGGACCAAAGCATGACTATGCATGGCATACAGAAGCAATGGATCGAGCTATGCTTGGTGGTGGAATTGATGATGTTGGTCTTGGAGTATTGTTTGGTTTAAATAATTACCGTTATGACTTTACAGGTATTATTATGCATGCAGAGCACTTGGAAGCTTATGTGGGTGTTGGACCTCATACCATTTCTGTGCCACGTGTTCGTCCTGCAGATGATATTGATCCAGATGTATTTGACAACGGATTATCAGAAGAGTTATTTGCAAAGATTGTTGCCTGTATTCGAATTGCAGTTCCTTATACAGGAATGATTGTTTCTACCCGTGAAAGTGTAGAGTCAAGAAAGCATGTATTAGAGCTTGGTATTTCCCAGATTTCCGGAGGAAGCCGTACTTCTGTAGGTGGATATGTACATGAAGAAAAGGAAGAAGAAAACTCAGCTCAGTTTGATGTAGTAGATAACCGTACCCTTGATGAGGTTGTAAACTGGCTTATGAAATTAGGCTATGTACCATCCTTCTGTACCGCATGTTATCGTGCCGGACGTACAGGAGATCGCTTTATGGAATTATTAAAGAGTAAGCAGATTGTAAACTGCTGCCATCCAAACGCACTTATGACTTTAAAGGAGTACTTAGAGGATTATGCCTCTCCAGAGACAAAGCAAATTGGAGAAGCTTTGATTCAAAAAGAATTAGAGGTTATTACAAATCCTACGGTACGAACAAAATGTGCCGAATATATTGCAAACATTCATGAAGGCCAAAGAGACTTTAGATTTTAGGAGACAGATATGGGCTTAAATGACACTCCATCAGGAGAACGAGTACAAATAGGAATCTTCGGACGCAGAAATGCCGGTAAGTCCACTTTATTTAATGCTTTAATTGGACAGGAAATGGCAGTGGTTTCTGATACTTTAGGAACTACCACAGATCCTGTAAAAAAAGCCATGGAACTTTTACCACTTGGGCCTGTAGTATTTACAGATACGCCAGGACTGGATGATGAAGGTGAACTAGGAAATAAAAGAATCACAAAAGCCAAAGAAATTCTTCGAAAGATTGACATGGCGGTGATTTGTTTAGATATTCGTGGAGAAGAGGTGGACTTAGAAGCGGCTCTTCTTTCAGAAATAAAAGAACGCTCTCTTCCTTTTTTGATTGTACTGACAAAAACAGACTTAATTGATGATAAAAAGAAAGCCGAAGAAAAGAAGGTTTTCTTTATGGAGAAATTTTCCGTAAAAGAAACAGAACTTTGTCTTTGTGGAAACGGCGATGGGAAAAAGGTTCAGGAAGGTATTATAAAAAACTATACCCTTCCAGAAGAACGTCCCCTTATTGCAGATAAGATTTCTTTAGGAGATAAGGTAGTACTTGTTGTACCTATTGATTCAGCAGCCCCAAAGGGAAGATTGATTTTACCTCAACAGCAGGTGATTCGCGATATCTTAGATGTAGGAGGAATTCCCCTTGTGTGCCGCGAAAGCGAATTAGAGGAGACCTTATCCTCTTTAAAGAATCCTCCTAAAATGGTAATTACTGATTCCCAGGCTTTTGGCTTTGTATCAAAGATTGTGCCACAAAGCGTTCCTTTGACTTCCTTTTCTATTATTATGGCGCGCTACAAAGGAGACTTAGAAGCTCAGATTAAAGGAGCAAAGGCCATAGAAGCTTTAGAAGAAGGAGATAAAATATTAATCGCAGAAGGATGTTCTCATAGACGTCAATGCGGAGATATTGGAACTGTAAAAATGCCAGCCTGGATTAAAAACTATACAGGAAAGGACTTTGAATATTCTTTTACCAGTGGAGGAGAATATCCAGAGGATTTAAGTGAGTATAAACTGGTGATTCACTGTGGCGGATGTACCCTTCCAATAGGAGAAATGCGTTATCGAATTTCTCACGCCGTTGCATCAGAAATACCTATTACAAACTATGGAGTTTTTATAGCATATTTGCACGGGATACTGGACCGGGCATCAGAAATTTTTATGTAAAGAGGAAATTATGAAAAACATTGCAGTACTTGGAGCCGGAAGCTGGGGAAG
>JAIKXK010000338.1 GCA_024684155.1 Lachnospiraceae bacterium
GACATTGGAAAGGCTATAGACGAAGCATAATAATTTTTGGGGTGAGTGAATATGACTGGGGTGAACAAAAAAAGACTACATTTCATATTAGTAATTCTTGCAGCTGCAATTGCATTGATGTGTGTATTCCATCTGCTATATGTATCTGCTTACAACGAAAATCTACATACTGTCAAAGGTAATGCAAAAACCGAAGATACCTATATGGATTTACATTTCAGAGGAGATTCTACCTCTACCTGGATAAAGCAGGATACAGGTATCTACGGTTCTACCTATGATGGTACTCTATATAACAATTCTTCCAATCCAATTGATTCCTGGATGCTTTATATTTATATCCATGATGATTGCTATATTAATCAGTTTTGGACTGGTACTGTTGAAATTCATCAGCATGTGGGAAGCAGTGATGAAGTGGTACAAACCCTTAATCTTGCCAACTATACAGAGGATGAATTAAAACTGGACTATGTTATGGATGCATCCGATCTTTTGATTCCTTTGTCAGAGGGAGACTATATCGTATATATTCCAAGTGAAAAGAATAATGAAACCATCATCGAAGGTGGAGAAAATGTTGTTGTCGGCAGTATCTTTTATTACAAATATGGAGTAGATTTATCAGACTATGAATTAAAATTCTACTATCATAAAGAGTTTACAGAAGGTGCTGGATTTGTCCTGATTAACTTACTTCTACTTGTTTGGTTGTTTATTTTTGCTTTATACATTATTACCATTCGTATTTATAAAAAAGCTGAATTAGAGATGGAACTCCAAAAATCAGGTATTGCCTGTATGACAGAGCTCTACTCTTTGATGTATATCATTGATTTATCAAAAGATACCCTTACTCCGGTAGGTGTGCTTGAAGAATATGATAAGGCTAGACCAAAGGACTTAACTGCTACGGAGCAGATGAAAAAACTTTTTGAAACTGATCCTATGGATGAATATCTTGAAGCGATGCAGACCTTTGGAGATTTAACTACTCTAAAAAAACGTATGAAAGAAACCAACACTTTGGTAATTGAGTACATTAGTAAATATTATGGATGGAATCGTGTTCGCTTTATTGCTATGGATCGAAAAGTAGGAGATCCACTAGAAAAGGTACTCTTTACCGTTGAACAGATTGAGGGAGAGAAAAAAGATCGTGAAGAATTATTAGATCAGGTGGAAAAAGCTGAATCTGAAAGCAAGGCAAAATCTACCTTCCTTGCCAACATGTCTCATGAAATCAGAACGCCAATCAATACGGTGTTAGGACTTGATACCATGATTCTTCGTGAAAGTTCTGAAGATAACATTAAGACCTATGCAAGAGATATTAAAAATGCAGGTAATATGCTTTTATCTTTGATTAATGGAATTTTAGATTTTTCCAAGTTAGAAGCTGGAAAGATGGAACTGATTCCTGCAGAATATTCCCTACGTCAAATGCTTTATGATGTACAAAGCATTACACGTTCCAAGTTTGAAACAAAGGGATTAGAATTTGAAATTGATGTAACGCCATCTGTGCCAGATCGTTTGTATGGAGATGATGTTCGATTAAAGCAGGTAATTATAAATCTTTTAACAAATGCCAGTAAGTACACAGACTCTGGTAGAGTTCGATTAGGTGTATATGGAAAAGCTGTTGATGAGAAAAAGATTCACTTCTTATTTACCGTAAAGGATACAGGAAGTGGAATTAAAACAAATGATTTAAAGAAATTAAGCCAGCGCTTTGCAAGATTTGATGAAGAGAAAAACCGAAACGTAGAAGGAACCGGTATCGGAATGAATCTTGTAAACAGTTTGCTTGCTCTTATGAACTCTGAACTTAAAGTAGCAAGTATCTATGGAAGAGGCAGTGACTTCTACTTTGAAATTGACCAGGAAATTGTAGACCCTGAACCTATTGGTGAAGTGGATTGGGAAGAAGCCTTTACGGTGGAATCAGAAGAGTATGAAGCAAGCTTTACAGCAGAAGATGCTCATATCCTGGTCGTAGATGATAACGGTATGAATCTAAACGTCTTTGAAAACCTGTTAAAGGAGACAAAGATTCAAATTGATAAGGCTTTAAGCGGACAGGAAGCTTTGAAACTTACAATGAAAAATAAATACCATTTGATTTTTATGGATCATATGATGCCGGAAATGGATGGTATTGAGACTATGCAAAAAATCAAAGCTCAGGAAAATGGTAAAAACAAAGATACTACCATTATTGTTCTTACAGCAAATGCAGTACAGGGAGCAAGAGAAGAGTATCTTGAAGAAGGTTTCCACGACTTTTTATCTAAGCCAATTGATGCAGATATGTTGGAAGAAAAAATTATCAAAAATGTTCCTTCAGAGCTAATCAAAAAATGTGGAAGTAAAAAGAAGAAAAATAAAAACAGTGCTTCCTTACCGGAAATCGATGGAATTGACAGTGCTTATGCCCTAGAGCATGTAGGAAGCGTTGATGGTGTACTTCAGGTAATGCAGCAGTTTGTAGCAGTTGCTCCTTCTGATAAGGAGGAATTAGAAGGTTACTATGAACAGTTAAAGGCCAACAAAGAGGATGAAGATGCTTTAACTTCTTATCGCATCAAGGTACATGCCATGAAAACCTCCGCTTCCCTTTGTGGATCTTTGATGGTATATGGAGTAGCAGCACAGTTAGAGTTTGCTGCCAGAGATGAAAAGGTAGATGAAGTATTAGACTTATCACCATACTTTTTTGACTTCTGGATGGACTTACATAAAAAGATAAAAGCTTACTTTGATAAAAAGGCATCTAAGGTGAAAAAACCTGAAATTAATAGAGAAAAACTAGAATCCTTACTTCACCAGTTAGATACCGTGATGCAAGCCTTTGATATTTCAGGGGCAGATGAAATCGTAGCGGAGCTGGATAGCTTTGATTTAGGGGAAAATTTAAAGGACAAAATGGATGAGCTAAAAGCTGCAGTGGTCAAAATTGATGCAGATGCCTGCACCAAACTTTGTGAGGAGATGTTAAATGTTAAATAAGGATCCAAAAGTCGTATTTTTAATGGAAAGAGAATTATCCTTTGCCCTGACAGGAGTGAGAAACTTCTTAGAAGAGGGAAGGGTGAAATCCATTAAAATGGATATTACGGAATGTACTTCTTTAAAACCGGATAAAATGCCTACCATCGCCGTGGCAGAAGCAGAAGTGCTTTTGAAACATGCAGAACAAAGGGTAGCATTTTATGATATTTGTATGTGGCATAATACAGGAATTATTCTGGTAGGAAATCCTGAGGAACTAGATGAGGTAATGAATGTAACATCAAAGACCTTGGTATTAGAAAAATTCACGCGTCCTATTAATGCAAAAGAAGTGACAGAACGTATCGAAATGCTTTTGGAGGTGGAACGTCGTAAAGCCAATCAATATAAGATTATGGTAATAGATGATTCGCCTACATTTCTTCGAACTGCAAAACAGTGGTTTGGCACAGATTATAATGTAAGTATTTATCCATCTGCCTCAGCTGCTCTTCGTGTAATAGAATCACAGCGTCCAGATTTAATTCTTCTAGATTATGAAATGCCAGTTTGTACCGGAGCGCAGTTTTTAGAAATGTTACATAGTGAAATTTCTACCGATGATATTCCAGTCATTTTTCTTACATCAAAAAATGATGCAAATACAGTAAAAGAAGTGTTGGCCTTGAGCCCTCAAGGCTATTTGTTAAAAACTCAGCCAAAAGAAGAAATTCTTCGAGCGGTAAAAGAGTTTTTTGAAAAGGAGATTTAAATTTTAAATGGCAACAATTTTCTTTAAATTATTATTAGCGGTAGCCGTTTTAGTAATACTATATATGGCTCATAAAAACTATGAAAATATCGACATCAACTATTGGACCATTGTGGTTTTGATTCCAATTGTAATCCTTGGTTATTGGCTGAAAACAACCGTGACCACAACGGAGGGGGCTATGGTATGCTTTGCCATCATATACCTTGACTCCACAGTCATGCTGATTGTTATGTTGTTTTCCATGCTTCGGTTTTTGCGAATAGAAGTAAAAGCCTGGGTGAAAACGTTAGCTTATACCATAACTTTTGGCCACGTGTATATGTTTTGGGAGTGTATTCACAACGATTGGTATTACACTTCCATGACCCTAATTGATACAGGAAATGGAATTGCCACAAAGATGACCGGTGGTCCACTTAAAATTGTCCATTGGATTTATTTGGCAATTGTTTTGTGTGCTATTGTAGTGACTCTGATTTACGCTTTGGTCCGTAGAGGAACCTATTCGAGACGAACCTTGCTATTATATGCATGTGTAACAGTCACAGGACTTGTTATGTATGGCTTAGAAAGTACTCTTGACGTAAATTTTTCGTCTTTGCCAATATTATATGTAGTAGCAGATGTACTGATTGCAGTCAATTACGATCATGCGCATACCCATGATATTGCCTGTTTGATTTCAGAACAGCAAAAGTATCATGGCTCAAGAGGATATGTTGCTATTGATATGGAGGGAAGATTCTTAAGCTGTAATCTAAAGTCTTATGAATTTTTGCCAGAGGCAGAGTTTCAAATCGTAGATGCGAAGCTTCAAAAAGGAAGCAAGATGGCTGCTGTATTGTATGATCTTATGGATGCATATCGAAAAGATGGTACAAAAAAGAAAGACTTTTATGTAGGTGAAATGGCCTGCCGTTGTGAGATTACAGAATTTACCATTCGAAAAGATGGTAAGATGCAGGGCTTCTTATTTGATATCCGTGATATTACGGAAGAAAAGAAGGTCCTTAGTGTTATGCAGGATTATAACGATACCTTAAATGAAGAGGTATTGAAAAAGACAGAAAATATCAAGGGTATTCAGGAGCGAGTTGTTCTTGGTCTTGCAAACATGGTTGAAAACCGAGATGCAAATACCGGTGGTCACGTTAAGAGAACAAGCGATATTATTAAGATTATTGTAGATGAAATGGAAAAACAGGAAATCTACAATCTCAGTGAACAAATGGCAGAAGACATTGTTCGAGCAGCACCTATGCACGACCTTGGAAAGATTACCATTGAAAATAATATTTTAAATAAACCAGCTAGACTTACCAAGGAAGAATTTGAAATTATGAAGACACACTCTGCAAAGAGTGGTGAATTTGTAAATATAATTTTGAAAGATGTAGAGGAAAAGCACTTTGTAGATGTAGCCTTCAATGTAGCAAGATACCATCATGAAAGATGGGATGGTAAAGGTTATCCTGAAGGATTGGTTGGCGAGATGATTCCTTTAGAGGCTAGAATAATGGCGATTGCAGATGTCTATGATGCTTTAGTAAGTAAGCGATGCTACAAAGAAGCTATGAGCTTTGAAAAAGCAGCTGAGATTATGACAGATGGTATGGGAAGTCAGTTTGATCCAAACATGCTGACTGTATTTTTAGGATGTCGTGAACAATTAGAGAAGTATTACAGTGAAAACTAGATAGGAGTGACGTATATGAATGAAAATTTACCAAAAGATCCAGCTATGTTACTTTCCGTAGTGAATACAAAATTAAGAGATTATTATTTTAGTCTGGATGATTTTTGCCAGGCTGAAAATGTAAATGAAAAAGAGCTAAAAGAAAAACTTTCAGCTCTTGACTATGTTTATAATGAAGAATCGAATCAGTTTGAATAAAGACTCTTTTTGATAATGGGATTTAAGATAGGGAAAAGGATGGTGGCGATGATAACACCGAAGAATCCTTGTACCATATTAAAGGGAACACCGGCAGCAGAAGCAGCAATTCCTGAGGTGATGGAAGAAGCGTTTAGTCCACCTGTTAAAATTCCAAGTAAGAAAATTTCATAAACAAAGTATCCAAGGACCATAAACAGTTCTCCAACGGTTGAGCCGATGATGACTGCTATGGTCTTTTTTTCGTTCTTCCAAAACAAGATGAGTTCCTTTGCCAGGAAAGATGCAATGACTGCTGTTAAAAGCTTGATGACAAAGGTAGCCGGTGCATAAGTGGCATATCCACTAATTAAATCAGCAAGCATGGAACCAAAGCCTGCTGCAAGTCCACCATATAAAGGTCCAAGAAGAATACCACATAAAAGTACAAGGGCATCTCCAGGATGAATGTATCCCATAGTTGGGGTAGGAATTTTAATAATGTAGGTTGCCACAAAGGTGAGGGCAGAAAATAGTGCCGCAAAGATTAGTTTGTTTAAGTTTTTCATATGTTTTTAGTCTCTTTTCTGTTAGTTTGGAATTGAGTCTAGCACAGAGGTATTGTATTTGCAATGAAAGTAGAGAAAAAAGGATGAACTTGTACATAGATATATGTTAGAATTTTAATGATGAGGTTTTAAGAGGTGAAATATGAAAGATAACGACAGAAGAGTAATTATTCGAAATAACCATAAGGATTATAAAAAATCCAGAAAGAGAAAAACGGCCCTTGCCTGGACCATTGTAATTCTTTTGGTGGCTGGTCTTGTGGCCGGGGGAATCTACTTCCGTGCCGATGAAAAAATTATGGATATTTATGAATCCTTTACATCGGAGTCTGAAGATGCAGAATTGTCAAAGGCAGAAGATGAAACCAAGACAACAGACAGTGAGGAAACTACAGCAGATTCTGTAAATGAAAAAGATTCTGCGGTCACATCGGATACATCCCTTTCAGAAGATACTACTGTAGTTTTCACGGGAGACATTGAACTTTCGACTTATGCTCAAAGAAACTACGATGCATCAGGAATAGATGGATTAGTATCAGAACCTTTACAAAGTCAGTTAAGGGATGCAGATATACTAGAAGTAAACAACGAGTTTTGCTTTAGTACCAGAGGTACACAGGCAGCAGATAAGCAGTACACTTTCCGGGTGGATCCAAGTTATGTTACTGCGCTAACAGATCTTGGTGTAGATGTGGCAGGTCTTGCAAATAATCACGTCTTAGACTATGGACAGGAAGCCTTAAGCGATACCTTTACTACATTGACAGATGCTGGTATTGAATATACAGGAGCAGGGGACAGTGTGGAGGATGCATCAAAGCTTGTGACCATAGAAAAGAATGGAAAGACCTTTGGATTTTTAGCGGCTTCCCGTGTGATTCCAGTTGCTTCCTGGAACGTAGAAAATTCTCAACCTGGAGTTTTTACCTGCTACGATACCACAGCTTTATGCAATGCCATTACTGCGGCAAAAAGTCAGGTGGATTACTTATTTGTCTGTGTACATTGGGGGACAGAACATACCGATACTTTGACAGATTATCAGCAGCCAAATGCCCACGCTTATATAGAAGCAGGAGCAGATGCAGTGATTGGAGCCCACAGTCATTGCCTGCAGGAAATTGAATACTATAATGGAAAACCGATTTTTTATAGCTTAGGAAACTTTATTTTTAATGAAACCATAGACTCTACCATGGCAGTGAAGTTTACCATTTCTGATTCTGATGAAATAGAAGTATCCCTCCTTCCGGCCAGTGCTTCAAGCTGTACGACTTCCCTGGCTGAGGGAGAAAAGGCGACTTCCATATACAATTATCTAATGAGTATTTCCGATGGAGTAACCATAGATGAAAATGGGGTTGTCACAGAGAAAAGTGAATAGTTAGCAAAAACTAACAATGTATCGAAAAAGATACATGTAAATGTTCCTTTTTGCAACAAAAAGAGTTTTTTATCCATTGAAAAATCATTTGGTAGTGCTATGATTAATATATCTGTGCAAGTTAGCACGAAATGTCGTTTATATTTTTAGAAAAGAGAGGAATTATAAATGTTTGGATTTGGAGACATGATTGCGACTCTTAAAAAGAGCCCAAAAACTATTGTATTTACAGAGGGTTCAGATCCTCGTATCTTAGAGGCATCATCAAGACTTTTAGCTTCAAACTTTTTAACACCAATTTTACTTGGTAATCCTGATGAAATTGCTGCAGCAGCAGAAGAAGCAGGATATAACATCAATGGTGCAACCATTATTGATCCTACTAACTATGATCGTTTCGATGAAATGGTAGAAATGTTCTGTGAACTTCGTAAATCTAAGGGTGTTACACCTGAAGAAGCAAAGAAGGTATTATCTGGAGCAAACTACTTTGGAACCATGCTTGTAAAGATGGGAGTTGCTGATGCACTTTTAGGTGGTGCTACTTATTCTACAGCTGATACTGTTCGCCCAGCATTACAGCTTATTAAGACAAAACCAGGTAACTCAGTAGTATCTTCATGCTTTATTTTGGTTCGTCCTTCAGCTACTGGTGAGAATGAAGTACTTGCTATGGCTGACTGCGCGATTAACATTAAGCCAAACGAAGATGAATTAGTTGAAATCTGTGGCGAAACAGCTGAATGTGCAAAAATCTTCGGTGTTGATCCTAAGGTTGCATTCTTAAGCTACTCTACACTTGGATCTGGTAAGGGTGAAGATGTAGACAAGATGAGAAATGCAGCAGCAAAGGCTAAGGAAAAATATCCTAACCTTCCTATCGAAGGAGAATTACAGTTTGACGCAGCAGTTGCTCCTCGTGTAGCAAAGACAAAATGTCCTGGTTCTAATGTAGCTGGACATGCAAATACCTTTATCTTCCCTGACATCAATGCAGGAAATATCGGCTACAAGATTGCTCAGCGTCTTGGTAACTTCGAAGCTTACGGACCTATCCTTTTAGGTTTAAATGCATCTATCAATGACTTATCTCGTGGATGTAATGCTATTGAAGTATACTCTATGGCAATTATTACTGCAGCCCTTGCATGCAATAATGAAAAAAATGACTAATTTGAACAAAAATAGATTTTTGCTGGACAAATCTTGAAAAATTGCGTACAATTAAATCGTTAAATTTGTAAATTGTATCGTAGTATATTTAGGAGATGTTGCAAATGGGTAAAACAAATGATCCTTATGCTTGCTTGAAACTAGAGAACCAGCTGTGTTTTCCTCTATATGCTTGTTCGAAAGAAGTAGTACGTAGTTACAAACCATTTTTGGATGAGTTGGATTTAACATATACACAGTATATTACCATGATGGTTCTTTGGGATAAAAAGGAGATGAACGTTAAAGAAATCGGAAAGTGTCTATACTTAGACTCCGGTACATTAACGCCCCTTTTAAAGAAGCTAGAATCCAAAGGCTATATTGAACGTCATCGCTCCAAAGAAGATGAACGTAACCTTTTGATTCGCATTACAAAGGAAGGAGAAGCTCTTCGTGAGCATGCTCTTTCAGTTCCGGAAAAAATCGGAAAATGCATTAGCTTGGAACCAGAGGAAGCAAAAGTATTATATGAACTTTTATATAAAGTTCTAGCAAAATTTCATGAGGAAGACGAATAATGGCAACTTGGTATGAAATTCGAAAGGGTGCTGATTTCATGGGACTTTCCAAAAAGTTTCAAATCGACCCTGTCATTGCCAGACTTTTAATAAATCGTGATATAAAGGAAGCAGATTTTGCTTCCTTTTTGCGTTGTGATAAAAATAATCTTCATAGTCCAAGAAAAATGAAGGATATGGAGAAGGCAGTATCGATAATAAAAGAGGCAGTTTCAAATAATAAAAAAATCCGGATTATAGGAGACTATGACATTGATGGTATTAATTCTACCTATATTTTATATTCGGGCATTAAACGAATTGGTGGAGATGTAAGCTATGCCATTCCTCGACGGATTGAAGATGGTTATGGAATTAATCCGGAAATGGTTCAAAGCGCCCATGAAGATGGGGTAGAAGTAATTATTACCTGTGATAATGGAATCGCGGCTTTTCCTGCAGTAAAAAAAGCCAAAGAATTAGGGATGACCATTGTAGTAACAGATCACCATCAAATTCCTTTTGATGAGGTGGATGGAGAGAAAATAGAACGGTTAGTCCCTGCAGATGCAGTGGTAGATCCTCATCAAAGGGATGACACCTATCCCTATCCGGAAATCTGCGGCGGAATGGTGGCTTGGAAATTCATTACCCTTTTATATGAAGAGTGCAAAATCCCAAGTAAAGAGGCAGAAGTGTTTATGGAAAATGCTGCCTTTGCTACAGTGGGAGATATTATGCCTCTTCGGGATGAAAACCGCATTACGGTAAAACTTGGATTAAAAGCCATGGAAGAGACAAAAAACATCGGCCTTCGGGCTTTGATAGCTCAAAATGGATTGCAGAATAATCCCATTAGTGCCTATCATGTAGGATTTGTATTAGGCCCCTGCTTTAACGCAACAGGACGATTAGAAACTGCAGATATGGCCATGGAACTTCTTTTGGAAACGGATGAAAAGGAAGCAATAAGAAAAGCAGGGGAGCTTGTTTCTATTAATGAAGAGCGAAAATCCATGACAGCAAAAGGAGATAAAAAGGCTTTAGAGTTAATGGAAGAAAACCATATGGATAAGGATTCGGTTTTGGTACTATATATTCCGGAACTTCACGAAAGCCTATGTGGTTTAGTAGCAGGTCATATCAAAGAAAAATACTATCGACCGACCTTTGTCTTAGCAGATGGAGCAGAAGGAGTCAAAGGCTCTGGCAGAAGTATTGAAGCCTATTCCATGTTTGAAAAAATGAACGAATGCAAAGACTTGCTGCAAAAATTTGGTGGTCATCCTATGGCAGCTGGACTTTCTTTGAAAAAGGAAGACGTGGATGAGTTTCGAAAACAAATGAATGAAAAGGCCAATCTCTCCAAAGAAGATTTAACTCCAAGTCATGAATTTGATATGGAACTTCCACCTAGCTATTTACTAAGCCATGAAGGACTGATTGATGAATTAAATATTTTAGAGCCTTTTGGAAATGGAAATAAAAAGCCGGCCTTTGCTGCAGGAAATGTAAGTATTGGAAGCATCACCCGGATTGGAAAGGAAAAACAGTTTTTAAGGTTTTCTTTTTTAGCAGATGGCGGAAAAATTGACGGCCTGTTCTTTGGTGACAGTGATACCTTAGTGGAGAAGCTAAAGGATAAGTTTTCAGCAGAGGAAGTGGAAAAAGCCTTTGACGGAAAACCAAACAATACAAAGCTTTCTGTGTCCTATTATCCACAAATCAATGAGTTTCGTGGAAGAAGGTCAGTGCAGATGATTGTCAATGATTATTTGTTGTAATTTTTAATTAAAACCTTTAAAATATTCTCTGTGGGGTATAATACCTCCCGAAGGAGGAAAATATAGTGAAAGAATATTATAGTTTTAATTCATCCGATCAGGAGAAGACAAAAATTCATGGCGTTAAATGGACTCCCGATGGAGAACCAGTAGGGGTAATTCAGTTGGTTCACGGGATGATTGAATATATAGAACGTTATGACGAATTTGCAGAGTTTATGAATTCTAAGGGATTCGTAGTTATGGGACATGATCATATCGCTCATGGAGAATCAGTAAAGAGTCATGATGATTGGGGTATCATGCACACTGATACACCTAGTGAAACCATGGTAGAAGATATGTTTACCAACTATAAAATTATAAAAGAACAATATCCATCACTCCCTTATTTTATTTTGGGACATTCTATGGGCTCTTACTTACTTCGTCATCTTTTAATTATCAAAGCAAATGAATTTAAAGATGTACGTGGAGCTATTATTATGGGTAGTGGTACTACTCCTGAAAATATGGCAAAAATGGGTATGACGGCTCTTAAGGTGTTAAAGACCTTTAAAGGCTGGGATGGAAAGTCAAAGATCGCTGTTAATTTAATGTATGGTGATTCCTATAAAGGATTTTCTACCGATGGCTCTGAACCGGAAAAGAGCTGGCTATCTACTAACGTAGAAAGTGTAAAGAAGTATTATTCAGATCCAAAAGATACTTTTATGTTCTCATTAAATGGTTATCGACTATTGGTTCATTCTTCAGGCTTTGTTAGCAAATTAGAAAACGTAGAGAAGATGAACAAGGAACTTCCTCTTTTATTTGTATCAGGAGCACAGGACCCTGTTGGAGATTTATCTGTTGGTGTTCAGACTGCTTATGATACTTATAAGAAAGCAGGTGTTAAGGATGTTTCCCTTCATTTGTTTGAGGGTATGCGTCATGAAATTTTGCAGGAAGTAGAACGTCAGAAAGTATTTGAATATATTTATTCTTGGGTTTCTGAAAAAATGTAAATAAGATGATTTAGGGGAGTCTCGGGTTTTCCGAGACTTTTCTTTTTTTCATACATTGTCCTGGTAGCATACTAAAGGATTATTATTTTATAGAAAGGAACTGCTTATTTAGCAGGAAAAAAGATTATGGAAGTAAAAGAAAGATTTTTAAAATACGTTAGCGTATATACAACTTCTGATGAAGACAGTGGATTGCATCCATCTGCAGAGAGAGAATTTGATTTGGCACGCATTTTAGAACAGGAATTAAAGGATTTAGG
>JAIKXK010000341.1 GCA_024684155.1 Lachnospiraceae bacterium
TATGAATCGTCACTATGACAAGGAAAAATACTTGGATATTGTTAGAAAGCTTCGAGAAGCAATTCCTGATATTGCACTTACAACAGATATTATTGTTGGATATCCAGGAGAAACAGAAGAAGACTTCCTTGAGACTATGGATGTGGTAGAAAAGGTTCGCTACAATTCCGCATTTACCTTTATTTACTCTCCAAGAACAGGAACACCGGCAGCTAAAAAAGAACAGATTCCTGAAGAGATTACAAAGGATCGTTTCCAAAGACTTCTAAAATTAGTTCAGACTATTGGTCAGGAAAAGACATTAGAAATGACAGGAGAGGTTTGCAACGTTTTAGTAGAGCAGGTAAATGAACATGATGAATCATTAGTAACTGGACGTTGTGACAATAATACCCTGGTTCATTTTAAGGGAGATGCATCTCTAATAGGTTCTATTGTTTCTGTGAAACTTACAGAATGTAAAGGATTCTATTTTATGGGAGAAAGGGTATAAGTAATGTATGCATATATAGAGGGTATTGTTTCTGAAATTAATGAAAAAACAGCCGTTATTGATAATCATGGTATCGGTTATGAAATTTTTATGCCAACCACTGATTTACAACGCTTAATTCACAATGAAACGGTAAAAGTTTATACCTATTATCAATCAAATGATAATGGTGTGGCTTTGTTTGGCTTTATGTCAAAAGAAACAAAGCGGATTTTTACTTTATTAATAGGGGTAAATGGTATTGGTCCAAAAGGAGCTATTGCCATCTTATCTGTTTTAAATGCCGAAGACTTAACCTATGCAATTATCAGTGAAAATGTAAAGGCTATAACAGCTGCTCCAGGAATTGGAAATAAAGCAGCTCAAAAAATCATTGTAGAATTAAAAGATAAACTTGATTTAGCGGAAACCATTGAAAACTCATTAAATAGGGGAGAAGAAGTGGCGTCCTCTAATTCTAATGTATCTGCGCTGAAAAACAATGTACTTTTAGGTCTCACGGCTCTTGGTTTTTCAAATCAGGATGCTATTAAAGCACTAAATTCTATTGAAATTTCAGATGACACATCGGAAGAAGGTCTTTTAAAAGAAGCATTAAACAAGTTAAAGAGATAAACTATGAATAAACGTATTATCACTACTGAATTAAATAAAGAAGAGGCGACTACAGAAAATTCTCTTCGTCCCTTAACCCTGTCCGAATACATTGGCCAAAACCAGGTGAAAGAAAGCTTAACAGTTTATATGGATGCTGCAAAAAATCGTGGGGAAGCCCTAGATCACGTGCTTTTATATGGCCCTCCCGGACTTGGAAAAACTACTCTGGCTAATATTATTGCTGCAGAAATGGGAGTAAAGATAAAAATTACCACAGGACCTGCCATTGAAAAGCCAGGGGATATGGCTGCTATTTTAAATGGATTGGCAGAAAATGATGTGTTATTTATTGATGAGATTCATCGTTTAAACCGTCAGGTAGAAGAGGTATTATATTCTGCAATGGAAGATTATGCCATTGATGTTATTTTAGGAAAAGGGCCAACAGCTCATTCCATTCGATTGGATTTACCTAAATTCACTCTTGTAGGGGCTACCACAAGAGCTGGTCTTTTATCAGCTCCTTTAAGAGATCGATTTGGTGTTGTATTTCATATGGAATTTTATACTCCAGAGGAACTTCAAACTATTGTTATCAATTCTGCTAAAAAAATGAAGGTGGAAATTGAAGATGAAGGTGCATTTGAACTTGCAAGAAGAAGCAGAGGAACTCCTCGACTTGCCAATCGTTGGTTAAAAAGAGTTAGAGATTTTGCAGAAGTAAAATACGATGGTGTTATCACAAAAGAAGTAGCTGCTTCTACATTAGATTTATTAGATGTAGATACTATGGGCTTAGATCGATATGATAAAGAAATCATGTTTATGATTATGGATAAATTTGGTGGAGGTCCTGTAGGTTTAGATACCCTGGCTGCAGCAATTGGCGAAGATAGTGGAACCATAGAAGATGTATATGAACCTTATCTTGTAAAAAATGGTTTTATTAATCGTACGCCAAAGGGAAGAGTTGCTACAGATTTTGCATATAGTCATTTTGGTTTGAAAAAATGATTGTATTTTTGCCTGTTTTATGGCTATAATAGATATGATTTTGATACTTGGAGGAGAATATGTCGGCAAAGAAAAGTACACAGGTACTCATTGGCGGAAAAATTTATACCTTAAGTGGATACGAGGAAGAAGAGTATTTACAGAAAATCGCTTCTTATATTAACGGCAAATTAGCTGAGTTTGAAGAACTTGGTGGATTGAATAATTTTACCGTAGATATGAAATCTACTTTATTAGAAATTAATATTGCTGACGATTATTTCAAGGCAAAGGATTTATGCGATAAGTATGAAGGCGATTTGGAAATCAAAGATAAAGAAATCTATGATTTAAAGCATGATCTGATTTCTAATCAGGTTCGTATTGAGACTTTAGAAGAAGAGCTTAGTGCTTTAGAATCAGAGAAAAAAGAATTGCTTTCGCTGAAGGCCAGATTGGAAGCCTCATTAGAGGATGCCCTTTTGGGACCGGATTCAAATGATTAATTCACAGGGGTTCATATGGGCCCCTGTTTTTTATTTATAGGTAGTAAGTATGAAAAAAGGTATGGAATTATTAGCTCCTGCGGGAGATTTAAAAATATTTAAAAGTGCAATTGATGCTGGTGCCGATGCCATTTATTTTGGTGGAGATTTGTTTGGGGCAAGAGCCTCTGCTAAAAATTTCAGCTTGGATGAAGCAAAAGAAGCTTTAGAATATGCTCATAATCGCAATAAAAGAGCCTATTTAACAGTTAACACATTGCTGAAAAATCAGGAAATTGAAAAAGATTTGTATGAATATATGAAAGCATATTACAAAGCTGGAATTGATGGTGTCATCATACAGGATTTTGGTGTGTTTCATTTTTTAAAGAAATTTTTTCCAGAATTGGAATTACATGCCTCTACGCAAATGAACCTTTCTTCAAAATATGGAGCAAAATTTCTAAAAGACAATGGGGCCAGTCGTATTGTAACTGCAAGAGAACTTTCCTTAAAGGAAATAAAAGAAATTCATGACGAGGTGGGAATAGAAATTGAAGCCTTTGTTCATGGAGCTCTTTGCGTATGCTATTCCGGCAATTGTTTAATGTCTTCCTTTATCGGTGGAAGAAGCGGAAATAGAGGTCGCTGTGCGCAACCTTGTCGTTTACCATATGAACTTTGCGATAGCAATAAGGAAGTGATCGCTGATACAAAAAATTATTTGCTTTCTCCAAAAGATTTATGGGGGATTCATGATTTAAATCGGATGTATGAGGCTGGGGTATATTCTCTTAAAATCGAAGGAAGATTAAAAAATGAAGCCTATGTTACTAATGTTGTTTCTGTTTATAGAAAATATGTGGATCTATTATTAGATGAAGGTTCAAAGAATTATAAAGTTGATAAAACAGATATTCAACGATTGTTAGATGCAGGAAACCGTGGTGGATTTACAAATCGTTATTTTGATTATCACAATCATAAAGATATGATGGACTATGAAAATTCATCTTTTGTTCAAAAAAATAAAAAGCCATTTCATGGAAATAGTCCTTCCTTAAAAAAAGAATTATACGGCGAATTTATTGCCCGGGTTGGAAGTCCAATTACATTAAACGTATGGGACAATGAAGGCAATGTATGTGAACTAAAAGAAGGAATTGTAGAAGAAAGTAAGAAAAATCCTACCAACAAAGATCAGGTAGAGCAAAAACTTTCTTTGGCAGGAGACAGTAGTTTCAAATTAAGTCATATTACCTATGATATTGATACAGGTGCTTTTGTACCTATGAAGTTTGTAAAAAAACTTCGAAGAGAGGCTCTTTCCTATTTTGAACAGCCTGATGCAAAAGAAGTAAATAATTATGAAGAAGTATTGCCTTTGCAGAATAACTGTAACAAACACATTGTTATTGGAGTGAGTGACAAAACTCAGTTTCAAGCAGTTATGGAATCTCGAATCGCTAGTCATATTGTATTAAAGGATCATTTATGGCTGAAAGACTATAACTGGGTAGAGGAAATCTTATCTTTAGACTATGATTTGTGTTTTTCTCTTCCTGTTGTAATTCGTCAAATAAATATTCCTTTAATTAAGGAAAAAGTATTAAAATACAAAGATAAGGTTCGTGGTTTTTATGTTTCTTCCTATGATGGCTTAGAACTGTTAAATGAATTAAACATCCCAAAAGATAAGGTGTTTTTTGATCAAAGACTTTATACTTTTTCTAATCGTAGCCAGGAAGCTTTCTTTAGTCTGGGATATAAAAATTTCTACGCACCTTTAGAACTAAACGAAAAGGAATTAAGTCACAGATATAATAAAACGTCAGAATTATTTGTATATGGAAATGTGCCTCTAATGTATATGGCTAATTGTGTGTTTCAATCGGTATATCCATGTAAATCAAATCCAGAAACACTACTATATTTAAAGGATAGAAAAAATGCATATTTCCCTGTATTAAATCAATGCTTCCAGTGCACCAATATTATTTTTAACAGTGTACCTGTTTGCATTTTCGATGAAGATTGCATCAAGGATTTAGACATGGCAAGAATTCGTTTGGATTTCACCTTTGAGGATGGAAATAAAACCAGAGAAATATTAGCCCTATTCCAATCTATCTATATAGATGGATTAAATAAATCAATTCCTATGGAGTATACCAGAGGACACTTTAGACGAGGAGTATCATAAGTTGTTACATTTACTAGTTACTATATCAAAATATACCATAATGATTATGTTTGCTATTTTTACCTATGATTGTTTCGCTGTGTTACGAAGAGGTATTAAGCCGGCAAAAAGAGAAAGAATGTACAAAAAGCAAACTACATTAATCTATCTTATACTTTTAAATGCCAATGCAGTATTACTTTGTTCTTTGATGGATTTTCGAATTATCATAATGACATTTGCAGAAATGGTATTTATTGCTTTAACCATGCTAATCTATCGAAAAATGTATGTTGGAGCTTCCCTTTCTGTAGTAAATAATATGTGTATGCTTTTGACAATTAGTTTTATTGTTCTAACCCGTTTAGATATAGATAAAGCCATTCGTCAATTTGCCATAGCCTGTGTTGCCCTTATAATTACTTGTTTAATTCCATTAATTGTAAGTAAATTAAAATTCTTTAATAAACTTAGTTTTTTATACGCAATTATTGGTATTCTAGGTCTTGGGGTAGTAGCAATTGCAGGTTCAACGGAATATGGAGCAAAATTAAATATCACTATTGGATCTGTTACCATTCAACCTTCTGAATTTATAAAAATACTATTTGTATTTTTTGTTGCATCTATTCTATACAATTGGGAAGAACTTACAGAATTAATCTATGCAACTGGAGTTGCCTTTATTCATGTTCTTTTACTTGTAGCATCAAAAGATTTAGGTGGTGCAGCCATATTTTTGGTAACCTATTTAGCCATGCTTTATGTAGCAACAAAACGTCCAATTCTTTTAATTGGTGGTTTTGCCATAGGAGCTGTGGGAAGTTTGTTGGCCTATAAACTGTTTGCCCATGTGCAAAACCGAGTCATCGCTTGGCTCGACCCCTTGTCTGTAATTGACGATCAAGGTTATCAGGTAAGCCAATCACTGTTTGCCATAGGAACCGGAGGATGGTTTGGAAGTGGTCTTGGGGAAGGAATGCCTGATAAAATCCCTGTAGTGTCAAAAGATTTTGTATTTGCTGCAATATCAGAGGAAATGGGTGGAGTATTTGCTCTTTGTTTAATATTTGTATGTATTAGTTGTTTATTAATGTTTTTTAATATATCTATGAGTATAAAGGATCAATTCTTTAAATTAATTGCTCTTGGACTTGGAACCATATATGGTATTCAGGTATTTTTAACTATCGGCGGTGTAATTAAATTTATTCCATCTACCGGAGTAACTCTACCTTTAGTCAGCTACGGTGGAAGTTCCTTACTTTCTACCATGATTATATTTGCAGTAATTCAAGGACTATATATTTTAAGAAATGATCAGGAAAGTGAAATAGAAGATGGCGAGACAAAAAGAACCAAGAGAAATCGAGATTATTGATTTAAATCCTAAAAAGAAAAATACTAGCACAAAGCAAAAACCAAAAAAGAATACTTCTAATACTAGAAATAATTCTTATGAAGAAAAACCACAAAAAGAAAATAAAACATCTAGAAACAGGGAGTTTGCTGTCATTACCTATGGTTTTTTGGCATTATTTATTTCCTTAAGTGTTTACTTCTGTTATTTTCTAGTGTTTCAAAGCGAAGATTTTATTAATAATTCTTACAATGCAAGAATTTCACAACTTTCAGATAGCGTAATACGCGGAAATATTATATCTTCTGATGGTCAGGTTTTAGCCACCTCTACAGTAGATTCTGAAGGAAATGAAACTAGATCCTATCCTTATGGAAATATGTTTGCCCACGCCATTGGATATAATTCTAATGGCTTAATGGGTGTTGAATTAGATGCTAATTTCTACTTATTACGTAGCCATAGTTTTATTCTAAACCAGGTATTAAATGATTTAAGAGATGTAAAAAGTCAGGGAGATTCTGTAGTTACAACATTAAACGCCTCATTACAGGAAGCAGCCTATAATGCTATGGGAAGTTTTGACGGGGCAGTCGTTGCCATTGAACCTTCCACAGGAAAAATCCTAAGTATGATATCAAAGCCTGACTTTGATCCAAATTCCATTGAAGAAAACTATAGCATGATTGCTCTGGATTCTGAATCATCAGTTTTACTAAACAGAGCTACTCAGGGGTTATACCCTCCAGGTTCTACTTTTAAAATTTTAACAGCTTTAGAATATTTAAATGAAGGCGGAAGTGACTTGGATTCGTTTGATTGTAATGGAAGTTATACGTCAGATGGCTATGAAATTCATTGTTATGGAAACAAAGCCCATGGTACAGAAAGCTTTTTGGATGCCTTTGGAAATTCCTGTAATGTAGTATTTTCTCAAGTTGGATTATCTCTAAATTTAAACTCATTTTCTTCTTTAGCAGAGCAGATGATGTTTAATACCACATTACCAACCAAACTATCCAATGTAAAAACATCTAGTTTTACTTTAGAAGATGGGGCATCAAATAGTTTAATTATGCAAACATCCATTGGTCAGGGTGATACTTTAGTGACACCATTGCATATGGCAATGATTGCTTCTTCTATTTGTAATGAAGGGGTGTTAATGGAACCTTATATCATTGATGGAGTAGTAAATGATGCAGGGTTAAATGTAAAAGATTATACAGAAACAGAATATGGAAATATCTTAACCAGCGTTCAAGCAAACCAATTAGAAACCTATATGCGATATGTTGTAACAAATGGTACAGCAAGTGCATTACAGTCAGATTCCTATGAAGCTTATGGAAAAACTGGATCAGCAGAATACACATCTGATAAAGATGAAACCCATTCCTGGTTTGTAGGATATGCAAAGAGTGGAGATAAGGAAATTGCAGTTGCAATTATATTAGAGGGTGCAGGAAGTGGAAGTAGTTATGCTGTACCTGTAGCAAAGACTATGTTTGATACTTATTTCGGATATTAAAGCAATAAAAAAGAACTGTCATAATTGACAGTTCTTTTTTGTATTATGCTCTCTCAACTTT
Organism: Lachnospiraceae bacterium; assembly: GCA_024684155.1. Classification (GTDB taxonomy): domain Bacteria; phylum Bacillota; class Clostridia; order Lachnospirales; family Lachnospiraceae; genus JAILEN01. The sequence continues at coordinate 7,703 of JAIKXK010000341.1, forward strand.
TCCAGAACGTAAGCAGGAAGTGCAAACATATAATCTCTTAGGAGTTCCGTTAACTTTACATTTAACAGACTTTACGTTTGATTTCCACATACGATTGGATCTTCTATGAGAATGGCTCACCTTAATACCGAAATGAGCACCTTTTCCGCAAACTGCACATTTTGCCATGATAAGCACCTCCTTTATTATCCAACATATTTCGTTGCTTTTTAACGCAACACGAGTATTCTAACAAACTGTATATAAAAAAGCAAGACTTTTCTTTTTATTTATTAAGAATTGTAATTTTTAGGAAATAAGATATAATATTTAGTGTCTGTTCTTATGTGCAGACATTTAATTAAAGAATAATTGGAGGAAGAACTATGCAAGGTCAAGGGCAGATGAAAACGGACTTCGGCAAAATCGTAATCGATGCTGATGTTATTGCAACTTATGCCGGTTCCGTAGCAGTTGAATGCTTTGGTATTGTTGGTATGGCCGCAGTAAATATGAAAGATGGTTTAGTTAAGCTTTTAAAAGCAGATTATTTAAACCACGGAATTGATGTAAATGTAACTGATAATGAAATCTCTTTAGATTTCCATGTAATTGTTTCTTATGGAGTTGGCATTGCCACAGTCTGTGACAACCTTGAAGAAACCGTTAAATATCGTGTGGAAGAATTCACAGGTATGACAGTTAAAAATATTAACGTCTTTGTAGAAGGCGTTCGAGTGATTGACTAGGAGGATTTTTTGAGGTGGAGATTAATACCATTAAAGCTTCCGACTTATCCAAAATGTTTTTGGCAGGGTCGAAGTACTTAGAAGCAAATAAAGATCTTATTAATGAATTAAACGTATTCCCTGTTCCCGATGGTGATACAGGAACTAATATGACTATGACAATTATGTCAGCAGCAAAAGAAGTTGCTGCACTTGAGAATCCAGAAATGGCTCCTTTATGTAAAGCTATTTCATCTGGATCTCTTCGTGGTGCAAGAGGTAACTCTGGTGTTATTTTGTCACAGTTATTCAGAGGATTTACAAAAATTTGTAAGACCCACGATGAACTTACAGTTGAAATCTTAGCAGAAGCTTGTCAAAAGTCAGTAGAAACCGCTTACAAAGCTGTTATGAAGCCAAAAGAAGGAACTATTCTTACAGTTGCAAAAGCAGCTGCTGATAAAGCTACTGAGATGGCAGATAAAACTGATAATATTTTAGAGTTTTATGAAGCTGTTGTAATTGCTGCAGAAGAAACTCTTGAGCAAACCCCAGAAATGCTTCCTGTATTAAAACAGGCAGGTGTAGTTGATTCCGGCGGAAGAGGATTGTTAGAAGTTTTAAAAGGCGGTTATGATTTATTATCAGGTAAAGACATTGATTTATCTGTAGATGGTGCAGAAAAGAAAGAAGATAAAGAAGAGGTAGAAATGCCAAAATATCTTTATCGTATGTCTTTTGTAATTAAAAGTACCACACCAATTAACTCTAAAGATGTTATTGATTACAAAGTATATTTAGAAGCTTTAGGCGAACAGATTTCTGTAGAGCAAAAAGATCAATATGTTTCTGTAATTATTATGACAAACGAGCCAGGACGTGTCATTTCCAAGGCTACAAAACTTGGAACAATGTCTCAGGTATCTATGGTAAATATTGTAGATGATGAAGTTTCAAAGGATGATCAAAAAATCATTGAAATGCCTAAAAAAGAAGAAGAGGTACTTCCTGAAAAAGAAATGGGCTTTGTAACTGTTGCCGCAGGAGATGGTTTAGTTCAAATCTTTAAAGATTTAGGAGCTGATTATGTTATCTCTGGTGGACAGACTATGAATCCAAGTACCGATGATATTTTATCCGCTGTAGAAAAGGTAAACGCAAAAACTGTTTTTGTTTTACCAAACAATAAAAATATTATTCTTGCAGCTAACCAGGCAGAAGAGTTATGCAAAGATAAAAAGGTCATCGTAATTCCAACAAAGACACTTCCACAAGGTATTACAGCACTTATCAACTTTGTCCCTGATCAGTCTGTAAAAGATAACCAGGATCGTATGACAGAAGAGTTGCAGAATGTAAAATCCGGTGAAGTAACTTATGCAGTTCGCGATACCACAATTGATGATAAAGAAATTAAAGAAGGCGATTACATGGGTATCGGAGATGCCGGTATTCTTGCTGTTAAACAAGATTTAACAGAAGTAATGCTTCAGATGTTAGATGAAATGGTAGATGATGATTCTGCTTTAATTAGCCTGTACTATGGTGCAGATGTGAAAAAGAAAGATGCTAACAAGATGAAGAAAGCTGTTGAAGAAAAATATACATCCTTGGATGTAGAGCTTCAAGAAGGCGGCCAACCGGTTTATTACTATGTAACATCAGTAGAATAATATGAAACATTTAGAAGATTCCATTAAAACTTTAAAGGGTATAGGAGATAAATTAAAAAATCTCTACGAAAAATTATCCATTTTTAGTTTATGGGATCTTCTTTTTTATTACCCTAGAACCTATTTTGAATATCCTATGCCCATAGATGAGTGTTCTCAAATTTCGGATGGAGAAACGGTAGCTCTTCGTATTCAAGTGCATGAAAGCTGCAAAAACAATAAAACTCGTCGTATGGAAATTACTACCTTAAATACATTCTGTGGTGAAACTCCCATTCAAATGATTTGGTTTCGTTCCCCTTATATAAAGAATCAAATTCAACTGCATGAAACCTATATATTTTATGGTGTCATAAAATCAGATGGTTATTCCCGAAAAAAAATGGAACAGCCCATTCTTTATACAGAAGAAAAGTACGAAAAAGAGCTTTCTACCTTGCAACCGATTTATGGACTTACAAAAGGATTAACGAATAATCAGGTCAAAAAGAATCTTCATAGCTTATTAGAGGAAGATACTTTTTTAGAATTTTTACCAGAAAAATACATTCACAAAAGAAATCTAGAATCCTTTTCTCATAGTATAAAACAAATTCATTTTCCCGATTCATTTGAAGAATTAAGAAACGCTAGAAATCGTCTGGTTTATGACGAATTTTTAACTTTCTTTTTGAATATGGAAAAAATGAAAGAAAATGAAGAAGCTATCATAAATCACTTTTCTTTTTCTAAAGAAGATTATTATAAAAAGTGTTTACAGCGCTTACCTTTTGAGTTAACCGAAGGACAGAAAAGCTGCCTAGAGGAAATAAAATCTGATTTTCAGGGTGAGTTTATTTCCCAAAGACTGATTCAAGGAGATGTAGGATCAGGAAAAACCATTATTGCCTTTTTACTTATGACCTTAGTAGTAGAAAACGGGTATCAGGCTGCTATTATGGCCCCAACTGAAATATTAGCAAGACAGCATTATGAAACCTTTTGTAATTATATTAAATCCTTTGAATTACCCTTTGAAGCTGTCTTTTTAACCGGATCTTTTACTGCCGCTCAAAAGCGAAAGATCTACGAAAAACTTTCTTCAGAGGAACCAATTTTTATTATAGGAACCAATGCCTTAATACAGGAAAAAGCAAATTATGATAATTTAGCCCTTGTAATCACAGATGAGCAGCATCGATTTGGTGTAAAACAAAGAGATACCTTTAGAAAAAAAGGAAATATGCCTTTTACATTGGTAATGTCTGCCACACCAATTCCTAGAACACTTTCTATGATTTTATATGGAGATATGAATATTTCTGTAATTTCAGATGTTCCTGCTAAGAGATTACCGATAAAAAATGCCGTTATAAAACCAAAAGAGGTGGAAGAGGCTTACAGATTTATTTACCGACAAATCCATGAAGGTCGTCAGGCTTATGTTATTTGTCCATTGGTAGAAGCCAGTGAAAAAACGGAAAGTGAAAACGTTTTAGATTACGGGAAAAAGCTTCGGGAATATTATAAAGGCAGTGTTTCTGTTGGTGTATTGCATGGACGAATGTCTGCTGATGAAAAACAATCCGTAATGGAAGATTTTCTAAATAAAAATATTGATATTCTTGTATCTACTACAGTTGTAGAAGTAGGCGTTAATGTTCCAAACGCCACAGTAATGCTTATTGAAAATGCAAATCGTTTTGGTTTAGCCCAACTTCATCAGCTTCGTGGACGTGTAGGACGTGGAGAATGGCAAAGTTATTGTATGTTTGTAGATTCTTCTAAAGAAGAAAAAAATAAGCGCTTAGAGGTAATTTCAAAATCAAACGACGGATTTTATGTTGCCTCAGAAGACCTAAAACTTCGAGGCCCAGGTGATTTCTATGGAATACGCCAAAGCGGAGAATTCGATTTTTCTTTAGCTGATATATATCAAGATGGAAATCTTATGCAGTATGCTTCAGAAGACGCAAAAGAAATTATAAAAGATGATCCATCTTTATCAAAGGAAGAACATAAAGCCCTAAAGGACTTTTTGTTACAGTTAAGTTCACATCAATATACAAATTTATAAAACACACGGGATTTTAATCTTTTCAATTTTAAAATCCCGTGTTATTATTTAACTACATTTCTAATTCATATCTTTATATTCCCAGGAATAGGAGAAAAATTGTATAGTGTAATTTCTACGGCCATAATTAATGGCATTGATGGTATACCTTGTAGTGTGGAAGCAGATATTTCTGAAGGTATGCCTGTTTTTGAAATGGTTGGGTTCTTAAGTTCAGAAGTCAGGGAAGCCAAAGAAAGAGTGCGTACAGCACTTAAAAATTGCGGCTTTCATCTTCCGGTAAAAAGAATCACCATCAATATTTTACCGGCCAATTTAAAGAAAAGTGGAAGCGGCTTTGATTTACCTATTGCCATATCTTTACTATGTGCAATGGGAATTGTAGTAAACCAGAATCTAGAGGAATTCTTTTTAGCAGGAGAATTAGGCTTGGATGGCACCATTCACGGAATTAATGGAATACTATCCATGGTTACTGGAGGTAAAGAAGATGGAAATAAAATCTTTATTGTACCTTTTTCAAACCTCTCAGAAGCTAAGCTTGTTCCAGATATTACTGTCATTGGAGTAACACATTTATCCCAGGTTGTATCTTTTTTAAATGATGGAGAATTACCCATAAATCCTGAACATACATTACCCAAAAAGGCTATGTCCACTTCAGGGAAAGAAGAATATATGGATTTTTCTGACGTAAATGGACAGGAATTTGTAAAAAGAGCGTGTGAAGTAGCAGCCAGTGGTATGCATAATATTTTAATGGTAGGACCACCTGGAGCTGGGAAAACCATGATTGCAAAATGTATGCCATCCATTCTTCCGGAAATGACAAAAGAGGAACAATTATTACTTTCGAAGATTTACAGTGTATGTGGATTATTTGGAGAACGGGAAAGTTTAATGAAAAAACGACCATTTCGTGCGCCTCATCATACCATAAGTACTGCTGGATTAACTGGAGGTGGTGGCTCTCATGTACGTCCGGGTGAAATTTCTCTGGCTACAAATGGTGTATTATTTTTAGATGAACTACCAGAATTTCGAAACGATACCCTTGAAATATTACGTCAGCCCCTTGAGGAAAAAAAGATTCATATTACAAGAGCTTCTGGAGATTTTGAATTTCCTGCAAATTTCGAATTAGTAGCTGCGATGAATCCATGTAAATGTGGGTATTTTCCTGATTTCAATCGCTGTACCTGCAACAAGGTCAGTGTAAAAAATTATCTATCCAAAATATCTCAACCTTTACTAGATCGCATTGATTTATGCGTGCAAATCAAAGAAGTGCAATTTTCTGAAATCACGGGAAAACAAAAAAATGAACCTTCCAGTGTAATTCGCTCCCGTGTAGAAAAGGTTCATAAAATCCAGAGAGAACGTTATAAAAATGAAAGTTTTTCCTACAACAATGAAATTCCATCCTCTAAGATAGAAACCTATTGTGGCTTGGATGAAAAAGGCTATTTATATATGAAGAAAAAATATGAAGAAGAAGCTTTAACAGCAAGAACATATCACCGTATATTAAAGGTTTCAAGAACAATCGCTGATATGGAGGGAAACGAATCTATTATGCTTTCTCATTTGCAGGAAGCTTTTATGTATCGCAGTATGGACAAACGTTATTGGGAGAAGTATCTATGAAATATAAATTTTGGTATGCGCAAACCCATACACTTTCAAATACACAAAAACGAATGTTATTTGAGTGTTATGGGGATTATGAAAAAATCTATAACTTAGAAAGAGAAAAACTATTAGCACTTCCTTTTTTGAAAGAAGAAAACTTAGAAGCATTTTTAGCAGAAAGAACATCCTATGATCTTGAAGAAAACTATTTCTATGCCAAACATCATTCCATAAATGTTACCTGTTATTTCGATGATGATTATCCAGAAAAATTAAAACATATCCATAATATTCCTTATCAAATTTTTTATATAGGGAGATTACCTGCAAAAGATGAACGAATCATTGCCATGGTAGGCGCAAGAAGGTGTTCCGGCTATGGAAAATCTTATACCTTGGAAATAGCAAAACTATTAGCACAAAGAGGATGTTCTATTGTGAGCGGAATGGCTACAGGTATTGATTCATTTTCTCATGAAGGTGCATTAGAGGCAAAAGGAGATACCTTTGCAGTTTTAGGTTGTGGCGTTGATATTTGCTATCCTCCAAAAAATCATCTCTTATATAAAAATATTATAGAACATGGAGGAGTACTTTCAGAGTATGGTCCAAAAGTTTCTCCAAGACCAGAATTTTTTCCCAGACGAAATCGAATCATATCTGGTCTTAGCGATGTTGTTTTATTAATGGAAGCAAAGGAAAAAAGCGGCTCTTTAATCACGGCAGAATTTGCCCTAGAACAAGGAAAGGATATTTTTGCACTACCTGGTAGAATTTCTGATTCCTTAAGTCAGGGCACAAATAAAATAATATCTCTTGGAGCAGGTGTAATCTTATCAAGTGAACAGCTTTTAAAAGATATTTATGAACTGAAGGATTGGAACTATGATCCCGTGGTTTTTTCTACAAATGGGAAATTCAACCTTGAAAAAGAAGAATTGTTGGTGTATAGTTGTTTCGATTTTAACTCAAAAAGCATAGATGAAGTTGTGGCCATGACAGGTTTGGATATTATGTCAGTTCTGCAAATAATATTACGTCTGTGCGATTTGGGATTAATTGAAGAAAGCTTTATGAATCAATACATTAAAGTATAGGGGTAATTACTGTGAAAAATCTCGTAATCGTAGAGTCGCCTACAAAGGTGAAGACAATTAAAAAATTTCTGGGAAAAAATTATGAGGTAATGGCATCGAATGGTCATGTGAGAGATTTACCAAAATCTCAACTTGGAATTGATGCTGAGAACGATTTTGAACCCAAATATATTACCATTCGTGGAAAGGGGGAACTTTTAGCAGCTCTTCGTAAAGAAGTAAAAAAAGCTGATAAAGTATATCTTGCAACTGATCCGGACCGCGAAGGTGAAGCTATTTCCTGGCATTTAACAAAAGCATTGAATCTTGATAGTGATAAGTATGTACGAATTACCTTCAATGAAATTACTAAAAATGCGGTTAAAAATTCTTTTAAATCTCCTCGTGAGATTGATATGAATTTAGTAGATGCTCAGCAAACCAGACGAATTTTAGATCGAGTAGTAGGTTATCGTATTTCTCCTGTACTTTGGGTTAAAGTAAAAAGAGGTCTTTCTGCAGGTCGTGTTCAATCCGCAACCCTGAATATTATCTGCAAACGCGAGAATGAAATTAATGATTTTATTCCAAAGGAATACTACACCTTAGATGCAATTTTAAAACTGGATGCCAAAAAAGAACTTCCGGTAGCTTTCTATGGAGAAGGAAATAAAAAATCTGAAATCAATGATAAAGCATCTTTAGATGAGATATTAAAGAAGATTGGTACCAGCGATTTTATTGTTGATGAAATAAAAACTTCATCTCGAATTCGTAAATCGCCTCTTCCTTTTACAACTTCCACATTACAGCAGGAAGCATCAAAGGCCTTAAATTTTTCGCTACAGAAAACCATGCAGATTGCTCAGCAATTATATGAAGGTGTTGATATCAAAGGCAGTGGAACTGTAGGTTTAATCACCTACTTGCGTACAGACTCTATTCGTATTTCTGATGAAGCAAAGAGTGCCGCCAAGGAATATATTTCTGAAAAATACGGAGAAAACTTTTATCAGAATTACAATCCTCCTGCAAAAAAGAATCGTGGAAATATCCAGGATGCCCATGAAGCTATTCGTCCTTCAGATGTAACAAGAAATCCTGCAGATATTAAAGCTTCTTTAACAAGAGATCAATTCCGTTTGTATCAGCTGATTTATAATCGTTTTTTGGCAAGTCAAATGCAGCCTGCAAAATACGATGTAATTACAGTTCGTTTTGATGCAAAAGGTTATACCTTTACACAAACAGAGTCAAAAAAATCTTTTGATGGATTTACTGCAGTATATGAAGAGGCTGATAGTGTAAAAGAGCCAAAATTTGGCTTGGAAAAATTAGAAAAAAATCAGGCATTAAAACTAAAAGAGTTAAATGAAAAACAACATTTTACGCAGGCTCCACCAAGATTCACAGAAGCTTCTTTAGTACATACACTAGAAGAACTTGGGATCGGTCGTCCCAGTACTTATTCGCCAATCATAACAACTCTGTTAAAGAGACGCTATATTGGCAAAGAAGGCCGTGCGATTTTCGTTACGGAATTAGGAGAAGTGGTAAACGATATTATGAAGGATTCCTTCCCGACTATCGTTGATCAAAATTTCACAGCAAACTTGGAAAGTTTATTAGATGGAGTAGAAGATGGAAATGTAGATTGGAAATCTGTTATTAGAAACTTCTATCCAGACTTGGATGAACAGGTAAAAATTGCTGAGAAAGAATTGGAAAAGGTAAAAATTGAGGATGAAGTTACTGACGTGATTTGTGAAAATTGTGGACGTAACATGGTAATTAAATATGGTCCTCATGGTAAGTTTTTGGCATGTCCTGGTTTTCCAGAATGCCGTAACACAAAACCTTATCTTGAAAAGATAGGTGTTTCGTGTCCAAAATGTGGCAAAGATATTGTGGCAAGAAAAACTAAAAAAGGCAGAAGATTTTTTGGCTGTGAAGATTATCCGGATTGCGATTTTATGAGTTGGCAAAAGCCTTCTGAAAAACCGTGCCCGAAATGTGGGGGATATATGGTCTACAAAGGCAACAAATTATGTTGTGCAAAACCTGAATGTGGTTATGTAGAAACTTTAAGTAAAAAGGATTAATTTTCAGAAATTCGTTTAAACTTTTTCGTTGTGCACTTGAATTTCGATAAATTGATTGAAAATTTTGGGGATTGATGCTAAAATAAACTCACTTATACGGAGGAAAAATTCATGAGTGTACAATTACTTGATAAAACACGTAAAATTGGTAAGTTGCTTCATAATAACAACTCATCAAAGGTAGTGTTTAATGATATTTGTCAGGTGTTAACTGAGATTTTAGATTCTAATATTTTAGTAATTTCAAAAAAGGGGAAAGCTCTTGGTATTTCACATTCAGAGCATACCGAAGATATTACTGAACTTATGGTAGATAAAGTTGGTGGCTTTATTGATACAGAATTAAATGAACGTTTACTATCCATTTTATCTACAAAAGAAAATGTAAATCTTGCAACCTTAGGTTTTGAAAAAACTGATATTCACAGATATGCTGCTATTATTACACCGATTGATATTGCAGGAGAGCGTTTAGGAACCTTGTTTGTTTATCGCTTTGATCGCCAGTATGATATTGATGATATCATCTTATCTGAATATGGTACTACGGTTGTAGGTCTTGAAATGATGCGTTCCGTTAATGAAGAAAACGCAGAAGAGAATCGTAAAAAGCAGATCGTTAAATCAGCAATTAATACCTTATCTTTTTCAGAGCAGGAAGCTATTGTTCATATCTTTGATGAACTTAATGGAAATGAAGGTATCCTAGTAGCATCTAAAATTGCTGATCGAGTAGGAATTACTCGTTCTGTTATTGTTAACGCACTTCGTAAATTTGAAAGTGCTGGTGTTATTGAGTCTCGTTCCTCAGGAATGAAGGGTACTTACATCAAAGTTTTAAATGATGTTGTTTTTGAAGAACTAGAAAATTTAAAAAACAATAATTAATTATCTATAACACGGATGGATATTATAAAAGGATTTATAGCAAAGTCTATAAGTCCTTTTTATTTTTCTCATAATGGCCGCTTATGAGAAAAACATAAATGTAGTGGGTCATGACAATATAAAGCACAATATAATGTAAAAAAACCTTGTCTTTTTGTGAATATAATTTATAATAATAAAAGAATGGGTAAAGTGAACATAGGAGGATTATGTATGATTAACTCAGATGCTTTCTCATATATTAATGTTTTAGACAAAGCAGCAGATGCCAGTTATACTCGTGAAACATTAATAGCAAACAATATTGCAAACGCTGATACGCCTACGTATAAGCGCAAGGATATTGATTTTCAAAGCGTATTAGAAAAAGAATTAAGAGAGGGTTCTACACAGTATTCTAGTATGGATGCCTGGGTGAAAAATATGGATACCTCAGAACTTACTGCACAATCTTATACGGACTATGCAAACTATTCTTATCGAATTGATAAAAATAACGTCGATATTGATACAGAGAATGTGGAATTGGCTTCTGAACAGTTGCGCTATCAACAGTTAACTACTGCAGTCAGCCAGGAATTTTCACATTTAAAAACCGCAATAGGAAGCTAATAGGAGGCGCTTATGGGATTATTTCAGGGATTTGATATATCTGCAAGTGGTATGACAGCTCAGCGCTTTCGTATGGATACCATTGCAGAAAACATTGCCAATATAAATACCACAAGAGATGAAGATGGTAATCCTTATCGTAGAAAAATTGTTACCTTCGAAGAAAAAACATTAACACCTACATCTTTTGCGGATACATTAAGCTATATACAGGCTTACAAAGGAAACGGTGTAAAGGTTTCTTCCGTTACAGAAGATTATGAAACAGATTTTGTAATGGAATATGATCCTTCTCATCCTGATGCGGATGAAAATGGATATGTAACTTATCCAAATGTAAATACAGTTACAGAGATGACCAACTTAATTGATGCTTCTCGTGGATATCAAGCTAATGTGACAGCCTTTGATGCTTTAAAGACTATGGCTCAACAAGGAATTTCCATCGGTAGCAACTAAATCTAGGAGTAAATTATGGATATTACAGCTATAACTAATCTTTACCAGGCTACACCGGTAAAAGATTCAAACAATACGGTTTCCATTCCTACCAATAACTCTGAAGATTTTAGTGAAATCTTTGATTCTGTTATGGGAATGGTAAATGAAACAAATACTTTGGCGAATAAAGCTTCTGCGGAGGAAGTAAAGTTTGCTTTAGGAGAATCAGAAAACACTCATGATCTTATGATTGCAGAGCAAAAAGCTTCTGTTGCATTACAATATACTGTGGCAGTTAGGGATAAATTTATTCAGTCGTATCAAACGATTATGAATATGCAGATTTAAAATGGATTTTAGGAGAGTAGGAAATAATGCCTGAGCAATTGCAAAACATTATTAATCGAATAAGGGACTGGTGGTCAAAATATGATGCCAGACAAAAAGCTATGATGATATCAGCTGTTGCCGTTGTTGCCATAGCCTTTGGTATTTTAGCTTTTGTGGTTTCCCGCCCAACCTGGGTGACACTTACAACAGTTACCACTGCATCTGACGCTGAGACAGTTAAAAATTTATTGGAAGAAAACACAATTACTTATACCATGGAAGAAGTTGGGAGTTCATATGTCTTTAAAGTTAAATCTGAAGATGAAACCAACGCTGGTTTATTAATTGGAACAAATAATATTCCATCCTCTAGATATTCTCTTTCCGATGTGTTAGATGGAAGTTTCACTTCCACTGAAGCAGATAAGCAAAAAAAATATTTGCAGTATTTGCAGGAAGAATTTGCTGATTACTTAGAAAGCATGGATACCGTAAACACTGCAAAGGTTACCTTAAATATTCCAGATGATGATGGAACATTAATTGCTAATGATGAAGATTCTTATTGTTCTGTTATTATTGATGGTACAATGGATACAGAACAGGCAGCTTCTGTTGCCCAGTATCTTGCAACAAATCTTGGTAATGATAATACAGAAAATATCACCATTTTGGATAGTAAGTCCAATGTATTATTCTCTGGTGGTGATGAAGCTACTACGGCAGGAATCGCTTCATCAAATCAAAAAGTAAAACAAGAAGCTGAAACTTTAATGGTTACAAAGGTAAAAAACATTTTATCTGAATCAGAAAATGGTTCTGCAATTTTTGATAATACACAAATTGCAGTGAACTTAGCTATGAATTTCGATGATACCAATACAGTTCAGTATGATTACAGTGCAGATGATGACCGTACAGAAGGGTATTTAAGTTCTGAAACATACTCTACATCAGAGAATACTACCGGTACTGCAGGCACTCCTGGTACAGACTCAAATGATGATACTACTTATGTCACAGAAGACTCTGATACATCCTCATCTTCTACAGAAGATTATTCAAGAAACTATTTACCTGATGAAACGATCACTACAACAAACGGCGAAAAAGGCAAAGTGGATTATACAACATCTACCTTATCCATTGTAGCTTATCGTTATGTTACTTATAGCGAAGAATTAATGACTGCAGAAGATTTAGGTGACTTAACCTTTGAACAATACGCTGCAGAAAACAGTGATATTGTAAAAACAGAAGTTGATGAAGATATTATTACTGCAGTTTCAAACGCTACAAGTATTCCTACAGAAAACATTACGGTACTTACTTATGATGTTCCAATGTTTGAATACAAAACAGCTGCAATTGATATTGCTGATATCCTTGAAATTGTCATGGCGGTTCTTATCTTCGCAATGCTCGGATTCGTTGTATTTAGAACATTACGTCGTGAAGAGGAAGAAGAAGTTGCAGAAGAAGTTTCTGTAGAAACATTATTAGAACAGCATCAGGAAGAAGAAAACTTAGAAGATATCGGATTCAACGAAAAATCTGAAGCTCGAATATTAATAGAAAAATTTGTAGACGAAAAACCAGAGGCTGTAGCGAACTTGTTACGAAACTGGTTGAACGAGGATTGGGGATAAAGTATGTCAGATATAGCTGAATTAAATGGAGTACAAAAAGCAGCGGTATTACTCATTACTTTAGGGCCAGAGAAATCCGCAGATATATTTAAACATCTAAAAGAAGAAGAAATCGAAGAGTTAACCCTTGAAATTGCAAATACAAGAAGTGTTTCTCCTCAAATTAAAGATGAAGTAATTAACGAATTTTATCAGGTTTGTTTAGCACAGCAATACATTGCCGAAGGTGGTATTGGCTATGCCAAAGAATTATTAGAGAAAGCCTTAGGAGAAGAGGAAGCGCAGTCTGTGATTACAAAACTTACTGCATCCTTACAGGTTCGTCCATTTGAATTTATTCGTAAAACAGAACCTTCACAGGTATTAAACTTTATTCAGGATGAACATCCACAGACCATTGCTATGATTTTGTCATATCTTGCACCTGCTCAGGCTTCCATGATTTTAGGTGCCTTAGGACCTGAAAAACAAGCCGATGTCGCAAAGCGTATTGCCATGATGGATCGAACTTCACCTGAAGTTATTAAAGAAGTAGAGAGAGTATTGGAAAGAAAACTATCAAACCTCATCAATCAGGACTACACCATCGCCGGTGGCGTAGATGCTGTGGTTTCTATTTTGAACGCAGTAGATCGTGGTACAGAAAAACGTATCATGGAGACATTGGAAATCGAAGAACCAGAATTGGCAGAAGAAATCAGGAAGAAAATGTTCGTATTCGAGGATATTTTACTTTTGGACGATCGTGCCATCCAGCGTGTGCTTAGAGATGTTGAAAATTCTGACCTTGGAGTTGCTCTTAAGGGTGCAAACGAAGAAGTTCAGGGAGCTATCTTTAAAAACTTATCTTCACGTCTAGCGGCAATGATTAAGGAAGATATGGAATATATGGGTCCTGTTCGTATGAAAGACGTTGAAGAAGCACAGCAAAAAATCGTTGGTGTTATCCGTAAGTTAGAGGATTCTTCTGAAATTGTTATTTCCAGAGGTGGAGGTGACGATTTAGTTGTCTAAAATTTATAAGTCTCAATTTATTACAGAAGAAGAAGAACAGGTCATTGATTCTAACGCTAAGATTCGCGCAAAATTAGAAGATTATGAACGTAAACTTCAAAAAGAAAAGGATCTTCGCAATGCTAAATTAAAAGATGACTTTTATGCTTCTATTACCACAGATGAAGAGGGCAATGTAATTCTTCCTATGGATGAAGAAGGTAATATTTTATTTCCTTTTGATGAAGATGGGAATCAACTGGTAATTATTGATGAAGAAGGTAATATTATTGATGCCCCAATGGACATAGAAGATGCGGAGGATAATTCCTCTAGTAGTAGTGGTCTTCTTTTAGAAGAAGCCCAGGAAGAGGCAGAAAAGATTAAACATGACGCTCGATTTGCCGCAGATATGATTATATCAGAAGCCCAAGACCAGGCAGAGGCGTTAAAAAGTCATTATGAAGAAGAAGGTAAGAAAACAGGTTATCAGGAAGGCATAGCCCAGGCTATGCAGGAATATAACGAAAAAGAAGCCCGTCTTGAAGAAGAGAGTGAACGCATAAAAGAAGAATACCGTCTAAAACAAGAAGCCTTAGAATCAAAAATTGTTAACAGTGTTTGTGATGTACTAGAAAAATTCTTTGTCGTTCAGTTTGGTGATTCCAAAGAATTGCTATTACACCTTGTAGATAATTGCCTTTTGAATATTGAAAATTCAAAGCAATTTTTAATAAAAGCCAATGAAGAAGGATTTGGATTTTTACAGGAAAACAAAAGCTTATTGCAGGAAAAAGTTGGTAGTGACGCCGTTTTAGATATTGTGAAAGACCCTGTTTTAGCAGAAGGACAATGCATAATAGAGACAGATGGCGGCGTATTTGATTGTAGTTTAGATACAGAAATGAGAAATTTAATTAAGGATTTAAGGTCGTTAAGTGTCTAATTCTTAGGATTTTAAATCCTTTTTTTCGTAAGGGATAGTATATGGCTGAATTTGATCTTAATTTTAACAGTCTTTTAAACAATACCTATTTTGATTGTTTAGGAAAGGTTACAAAAGTAGTTGGTCTTACCATAGAATCAATGGGACCAGAAGCAAAATTAAACGATGTATGTCATATTAAAATTGATGAAGACAATTTCGTATCAGCCGAAGTGGTTGGATTTTCAGATAACAGGCTCCTTCTTATGCCTTTTGAAAATGTAGAAGGTATTTCTGTAGGTGCTATTGTAGAAAATACAAACCGTCCCTTGGAAATTCCGGTAGGTGATGAACTATTAGGTCATACCGTTGATGGCTTAGGTCGCCCTACCGATATGGATGGTGAACTTTCTCTAGAAGAAGCCTATCCCGTAGATGCTCCACCACCTGATCCAATGGATCGTGTTATTATCAATGAAGTCTTGCCTCTTGGGGTAAAAGCGGTTGATGGTTTAATTACAGTAGGAAAAGGTCAGCGTATTGGTATCTTTGCAGGTTCTGGTGTAGGAAAAAGTACACTAATGGGTATGTTTGCTAGAAATACAAAAGCTCAAATCAATGTCATTGCACTGATAGGCGAGCGTGGGCGTGAGGTCAGGGAATTTGTAGAAAATGATCTAGGACCAGAAGGTATGAAACGATCTGTAGTTGTTGTTGCTACTTCAGATAAACCTGCCTTAATTCGAAAAAAAGCGGCAATGACAGCAACTGCTATAGCTGAATATTTTCGTGATCAGGGGAAAGACGTTCTTTTAATGATGGATTCTTTAACACGTTTTTCCATGGCACAAAGAGAAATTGGGTTAGCATCTGGTGAGCCTCCTGTAACAAGAGGATATCCACCTTCTGTTTATGCAGAAATGCCAAAGCTATTAGAAAGAGCAGGAAACTCAGATGTTGGATCTATTACAGGCTTATATACTGTATTAGTAGATGGTGATGATTTTAATGAACCAATTACAGATACCGCCAGATCCATTTTAGACGGACATATCGTTTTGAATCGTAGACTAGCGCAGCAAAACCATTATCCAGCTATCGATGTCCTTGCTAGTATCTCAAGAGTTATGTCCGCCGTTGCAACAAAACCTCATAAAAAAGCGGCTGGACAATTAAAAAATGTTATGGCAACCTACTCGGAAGCAGAAGATCTTATAAATATTGGAGCTTACAAAGCTGGTTCTAATAAAAACATAGATTTTGCGATATCAAAAATTGATAGTGTAAATAACTTCTTACTACAAGATACAGACGAAAAGTTTAATTTTGAAGATGAAATACATATGCTCTTTGATATGTTTCCTGTACCAGAAGAAGAAAAACCTGCAAACGAACAGATTCCTATGGTAGATGATATTTCTAATATACCAAAGGAAGAAGAAAAAGAACCTGATATTTCTGCTTTATTTGCAGATCAAGAGAATGCTTAAGCTAAAAGGGAGGTGATTTTATGGCAAAGTTTGTCTATCGAATGCAAAATATTTTGAATTTAAAAGAAAAACTTGAAAGCCAAGAAAAAATTGCCTTTTCTGTTGCAAATGCTCGTCTTTTAGAAGAACAGCAAAAACTATCAGAACTTATGATTCGTCGAAACGGATATGAGATGCAGTTAAAAGAAATGACAGAAGGCTCTTTAAATATCCGGGATATTAAAAATTGCAAGGAAGCAATTAACACCATGAAATCTCTTATTCGAGATCAATTAATGGAAATACAAAAAGCTCAAAGAGAGGTGGAAATCTGTAGAAAACGTCTCGATGAGGTTATGAAAGATCGTAAAACTCACGAAAAGCTTCGTGAAAAAGCTTTTGAAAACTTTAAGCAAGAAATTTTAGCAGAAGAAAGTAAAGAAACAGATCAATTAGTAAGCTTTACTTATCACAATAAACAATAATCGGAGTAAAACATGGCTGAGGAAGAATTATCCAAGAAAGAACAAAAGAAAAAAGAAAAAGAAGAAAAAAAAGCTGCAAAAAAAGCTGCAAAGGAAGCGAAAAAGAATGGTGAACCAATGCCAGAAGGTGAAGAAGAGGAAAGTGGCGGCACTCTTCTTATTGTCATTGTCGGACTTCTTATTATCATTGTATGGCTAGCTATTTTTGCCCTTTTAATTAAAATGGATGTTGGTGGAGTTGGATCTACTATACTTTATCCTATTTTAAAAGATGTTCCTTATGTTAATATGATACTCCCTGAAACAGAAGAGTATGCTGAAGTAGATGCAGCTTATCAATTTGATAGCATGGAAGATGCTGTTGCCAGAATTAAAGAGCTTGAAGCTCAATTAGCAGAGGCAAAAGCTACTGACGAAACAGATGCCAGCTACGTAGCTGAGTTAGAAGCTCAGGCACAAGAACTTGCTACTTACAAGGCAAATGAAGCTGCTTTTGAAGAAATTAAAGAAAAATTTTATGAAGAGGTTGTTTTTGGAGACAATTCACCCGATATAGAAGAATATAAAGAGTATTACGAGAGTATAGAACCTGAAAATGCTGAGGTAATATACAAACAGGTAATTGGCCAAATTCAAGAAGATGAAGAGATTACCGAATATGCTAATACTTATGCAAACATGAAACCAGCCCAGGCAGCAGCTATATTTAATACAATGACTGATAATTTAGCTTTAGTAGGGAAAATCCTTTGGGCCATGGATACAGATGCAAGAGCAAAAATTCTCGGTGCCATGGATTCAGACACAGCGGCCAGTGTCACGAAACTCATGGAACCTTAGAATTATATAGGATGCAAAGGATGGCATCCAAATTTTAAGCTACGGAAGGCGAAGAAAGGAGACTTGCAATAAAATATGACAAGCGCGAATGTGTCTCAGATTCCTAACGGAATTGTAATGAACACACAAGCCAAATCCGCAGCGAAGTCACAGGGCACTTCCACAGATTTCATGTCTATGGTAACAGGGTCACTACAAAACAACAGTGCTTCATCTGAAAGTTCTGAAAGTATTAGGCCTCCTCAAAAAAGCCAGACATTGAATTCTTTTCAATCAAAGGAAGCACCAGCCCAAAAAATCCCAACAGAAAATGAGACTTCACTGAAAAAATCTCCAGAAGAAACAGAGGAGATTGTAGAAGCAACAAATGATTTTGTAAAAGAGGTTGTAAATGTAATTTCTGAGGAAATGGATGTTTCTGAAGAAGAAGTTATAGCAGCTTGTGAAACACTTGGTCTTAGTTTTATGGATTTAACTGATCCAAGCAATATTACAAAACTTTTAGCTGAACTTACCGGAGATGAAAATAACGTATCTTTAATTTTAAATGATACGGTTTCAAACATTTTATCTCAGGTAGAACCTATGATTCAAAATCTATTTGAAACTACTGGAGTTAACTCTAGTGATGAATTCAAACAGTTGCTTACACAAAATGATTTGGAAGAATTTGGATTTAAGATGGAAGAAACTCCAATTAATCTTGGACCTAACGGAGAGGTTTTTGGAGCGGCTGAACCTAAGGAAGAGGTTTTACCAAACCAAATCTTAAATTCAAATCCAGTGATTCACCCCGTTGAATCAGAATCAATACCTTTACAAGATACAACAGAAATTGAGACAACTGTTGTAGTAGAGGTCTCAGACACTATACCAAAGGAAAAAGAAATATCTACGGATGTAACCACGGATAATTCTAAAATTTTAGAAGCAGAAGAATCCGATGTTACTGCTTCAGTAACAAAAGTAGAAGAAGCTGATACAAACTCTTCTGAAAATGATGGTTTCGAGTTTAATCAGAATTTAAATAAGAATCCTCAATCTGCTTTCCAGGAACATTCGCTGCACAATGTAGTAGCAGATACTTCCGTAAATGTTTCAAATAGTGTTTCATCTCAACCAAATGTATCCTTTGCATCCACTGTATCTGAAGTAACAACTTCTTATACCAGTATCAATGTAGAAGATATTATGGAACAGATTGTTACCCAGACTAGAACAATTGTGGCAGATACATCTACCACCATGGAGTTAGAACTTCATCCAGCATCTCTTGGTAAAATGTATTTACAGGTTACTGAAAACGAAGGAACGATTTCAGCAAAGCTATATACAGAAAACAATGATGTTAAAACTGCAATGGAAACCCAGATGATTGCCTTAAAGGAAAATTGGAATCAGCAGGGATTAAAAGTAAATTCCGTTGAAATTTCCGTTGGAACAAGAGAATTTGAAGAGCAGTTAGACAATCAGTCGAATACAGCCTTTGAAAACGGTTCAAATTCATTTGCAGGATCAAAGGATGGAGAAGAAAGTTCAACGACTTCAAGAATGAGAAATATAAATTTAAATAGTTTAGATGAACTACCAGAAGATATGTCTGAAGAAGAAGCTTTGGCCGCATCAATGATGAGAGATTCTGGAAATTCAGTAAACTTTACTGCATAAGAAAGGAAAAGAGAGTATGTCTTTAGTACAAGAAATCTCTAATGGAGAAGTAGTTTCCGATAAAACAGCTACCTCTTCCTCAACAACTTCAAATAGTACTGATTCTACAAAGGAAATGTTTTTACAGCTTTTAGTTACTGAAATGCAGTATCAGGATCCTTTGGAACCTACTGATAATTCACAGTATGTTCAACAGATGGCTACATTTTCTCAGGTAGAAGCATTGAATTCCGTTTCAGAAAATGTAACACAGATTCAGGCTAGTTCATTAGTTGGTAATTATGTAACCATCACAACTGATGATGGTACTACCTTAGAAGGTTGTGTTGATTATGTCACAACAGATAGTGATGAAATAAAAGTGTCTGTAGAAGGTGAGTTATATGATATTGATACCGTATCCGCGGTACAAGATTCTGCTTACTATGAAGCAAATGTATATGCTTCTACTTTTGCAGCATTAGTTGCTCAGCTTCCTAGTACAACAGATGTTACCTCTGCTGATGCTACAGCTGTTGCAAATGCTCGTACTCTTTATGATTCTTTATCTGCTTACCAAAAGACCTTTATTTCGGAAAGTGATTTAGCAACCTTAACAGCTTTAGAAACAAAACTAGGTAGTTTGACAGCATCAGCCACAGATTCAACTACAGAATCTACTACAGAATCTACTGCAGATACAACAACAGAGTAGTTTGGAGGATATTATGAATCAGATATCAAGCGGATTTACTTCTATACAACAGGTAACAGATCAATACCTGAATACAACCAGTAAATCTTCCAATATGGATATCTCAGATTCCTTTGCTTCTTACTTACAAAATCAACTTGATGTAAAAGAAGCATCCACGGAAGGAGAAGTGAAATTCTCAAAGCATGCAGCCAAAAGGTTAGATGACAGAGATATTCAAATTACAGAAGAACAAAAAATAAGATTAAACGAGGGAGTTCAAAAGGCCGAAGCAAAAGGTATCCAGGATTCTTTGGTTATGGTTGATTCCCTTGCCTTTATCGTAAATGTGCCTTCTAATACAGTAATCACTGCATTAGAAAACAATCAATCGGAAGAGGGTATATTTACAAATATTGATGGGGCGGTAATCGCCTAGGAGGAAAACAATTATGATGAGATCACTTTATTCTGGTGTATCCGGTCTTAAGACCCACCAGACAAAAATGGATGTTATTGGTAATAACATCGCGAACGTAAATACAGTAGCTTTTAAATCTTCATCAGTTACTTTTTCAGATATTATGTATCAGACCACTTCTGGAGCATCTGGAGCAACAGAAACCACCGGTGGTGTAAATGCAAAGCAGATTGGTCTTGGTGTTTCTACTGGATCTACAAAGGTTACAGTTACATCTACAGGTTCTGCTCAGTCTACAGGTGATGCATTAGATATTAAATTAACAGATTCAAATTCAACAAATTTCTTTATCGTTAATAACGGAACAGAAAACCTCTTTACAAGAGCAGGTTCTTTCTACTTAGATGGTAACGGAAACCTTGCCATGACATCTACTGGTTACTTGGTTCAGGGATGGCAGACAAACGATGATCAGACTGCAATCGTAAAAGATACCGTTTCTCCACTTCGAATCATGCAGGCTTCAAACCTTACATCAGCTCCTGAAGCAACCACATATGCAACCGCAAGTGGTGTAGTAGATAAAAATGATACAAACATTACAAGTTCTAGTGGTTATGTAATGAGTTTATCTTTCTACGATAACTTAGGATATGCTTATACAGCAAAATTCTCTGTAAAGGGATATGATACATCTGATAGTGATGGAGATGGAACAAACTCTTATACTGTTAAATTAACAGGTATTTACGATTCAGATAACAACAATGTTTTGCAGACCTATATAAATTCAACAGTATCCGGTAGTACTTTAACAGAAGATGAAGTTCTTGCTACCATCTTTGGTTTGGAAGGTGGATCTGAAGCTACAGAATATACAGTATCTTCTAGTTACAAATATTCATCTGGAATCTACTCAACTTCAGATGGCGCATATACCCTTGATGCATCTGCTGGAATTACCACATTCACAGCTGGAACAGATACAATTACCGTTGATGGAACTACTTATACAGAATATGGACTTACCTTTACAAATCCTGACGATGCTACTGATACAACTTTTGTTTCCTTACAGAAATTATACGGATTAACCAGTACTCAGGCAGCTGCGATTTATAGTGAATTAGCATCTGCTTCTGGAACATCAGCAAATGTTTCTGTATCTGGAGATTCTTTAAGATTTATTTCAACAGCAGTAAACTATGAATTGTTATTCAATTCTTCCGATGGTACATTTTCAAGTATTAATGGAGATAACACTGTTGATTTAAACGTAAATGTTCTTGGTGATCAGTTTACTTCAGCAATTAACATTGATTTTACTAAGGTATTAAACTATGACAATGGTGGTTCCTCTACCTTAGGTTTAGATCGTGGTAACGTAGACAATTCATCTGTGGGTGCTGGTAAAAAGCTTGGTGCCTTAACCGGTATTTCAATTCAGCAAAATGGTGAAATTTATGGTTCATACGACAATGGTAACACCGTTCTTTTAGGACAGATTGCAGTAGCACAGTTTACCAATGCTTCTGGTTTGGAGAGTATTGGTAATAACTGTTACACCACAACACTAAACTCCGGTGACTTTGATGGAATCGGTGTTGATGTTACAGCAGATGGTGGTTCTATGAATACTGGTCAGCTTGAAATGTCAAACGTAGACTTGTCAAATGAATTTACAGATATGATTACAACCCAGCGTGGCTTCCAGGCAAACTCACGTATTATTACAGTATCTGATACCATGCTTGAAGAACTTACAAATCTAAAGAGATAATTTATAATCTCTTAAAAACACTGTCGCTTTTCCTAAAACGGGAGAGCGGCAGTTTTTGAATTTGTAGACAAATTTAATTCAATTCAAGATTTAGTGTTTTTTTGTACTGAAACTTAAAAAAATCAACAAGATAAAGTTTTTTTTACAAAATAAAGTAGACATTACAATTAAAATCTTGTAATATTATATCAAGTGTAGATTTGCGCACTTTTGTTTACTTATTAATTCGCGCAGAGGGGTGAGAAATTTTGGATATAGCATCTCTAGCTGGACTTGCCATGGGACTTGTCATGGTAGTATTCGGTATTGTATCTTCCGGTGGTGTTGCCGCTTTAGGTAACTTCGTGGATGTACCTTCCGTTATTATTACCATTGGTGGATCATTGGCATCTACCTTAGCATCAAATAAAATGCCAGACTTCATAAACGGCTTAAAAGGTATGGGCGTTTCTATTAAAGAACCTGCCCAGTCTGATCCAACAGAAGTTATTAAGACTATAATTGATATGTCAAATATAGCTCGAAAAGAAGGATTGTTAGCCCTTGAAGAACAGGCAAATAATATCGAAGATGAATTCCTGAAAAAAGGTATTATGTTGGTTGTAGATGGTACGGATGCAGATTTAGTACGCGCTATCTTAGAAACTGACTTAGATAATATGGAAGCCCGACACAAAAAAGTTATTGGCTTTTGGGAAAAATGGGGTGAAATGGGACCTGCCTGGGGTATGATTGGTACTTTGGTAGGTTTGGTAAACATGTTAAAGAACTTATCAGACTTTAGTACCATCGGACCAAACATGGCCGTTGCTTTACTTACAACATTATATGGTTCTTTGATTGCTAACTGGATTACTTCTCCAACAGCTGCAAAGCTTGGAGTTGATAATGCCCTTGAAATTCAGGTTCGTACCGTTGCCGTAGAAGGATTATTATCTATCCAGGCTGGTGAAAACCCAAGAGTAATAGAAGAGAAGTTGAAGACATTCCTTCCTCCGGATGCTCGTAATTCCGTTGGTGAGGGAGCCGATGGAGGTGAATAATCATGGGTAAGCCCAAACAGGAAGATCCTCCGAAAGGGTCCCCGGCATGGATGGCCACCTTCAGTGATTTGATGAACTT
>JAIKXK010000348.1 GCA_024684155.1 Lachnospiraceae bacterium
GTTTCATCATTCATACTAGAAACTACAATACGAGCAATAATCGGAATATCTTCTTCCATGATATGAGGAGTATTTTCCAAAATATCTCTTCCAGCCTCTGAACAAACTGCTACACAAAGAAGGTTCTTCACAAAGTTATAATCTGCAATGTTATTAACAACACTACTCATCTGCTCGTCGTACATCATGTCTTTACTATTACCTAGATGATTTTTGTATATGTTTGCAGCTTTATTTACAGCAGAGGTAACATCCATGTCCTTCATGCCTTCATACATCTGATCCACATTCAAAACCGGCATAATTCTCATATTTCCATCCTGATGAATGATATCCGCTCCCTGATAGACTCCACGACTAGAATGCACCTCTCTAAGCTGAAGCTTTGCATCAGCATATTCAGGAGGCAATAAACTCACAAAACTTTTCTGTAATCCCTCAATAAATTCCTGTTTTTCCATAATTATCCCTTTCTGCACATTGGCAACCATATTTACTCGAAACCGCTCCCACCTCGGGCAAAAATGGGTATAGAAAAAGGACCGGGAGACTCACAATCTGTGAATCTCTCGATCCTTGATTTCTATTTTTTACAATTTCTTAAGTCTAATGTAACATCTGCAAAAAGGACCGTAAAGGGCCAATGGGGGCCAGTTACATAATCTATAAATAGTATTTAATGATTATTCTACAAAAAACAATCGTTCAACCACAGAAAAAGCCATATTCCCCATCAATAATATAGATTTAAACAATTCACTGATGAAGGGTGATTAGGTTGTCAAGTAACTCAATATACTCGCCAATTTTCTTTTGTTCCTCATATGACGGAACAGGAATCATAATGGTTTTCATCCCTTCGATATCTATACTTTTTCCATCTCTAATTCCATATACATGAGGCTTCAACAAAACATCTATAAATCGTCTTGATCTAAAAAATGGATAGAAAAATCTACTATCGGTGTTATTGCCATGAAAAGTATGATATGCAGGGCTTATGATGCCATCTGAGTTAGCCTTTTCGAGTCCACCTTCAAAGGATCTAAGGTGAACAATAAAGTCATTTTTCTTAACCATTTTGTATCCAGATAAACTTTTTTTATCATATTGTAAGGCTCTGTCAGATTCCTCTCTTAATATGGTTCCTCCACCCTGAATTATAGTCAAAGGTGGAAGCTCTTCATGCTTCTTTTCCGAGTACTCTTCAAAGACATCTCCCAACTTACGCTGTTCCCAAGCATTGTTTTAATAATTTATTTTATGTCCTTATGTAATGCTATATCTTGGGAACAGCGTAAGTTCGACGAATGGGGGACTTTTTATTATGGACATAGTTGTCCGAAGTGGTCTGTAACAGAAGATGCAACAACTCCTTGTATCAGATATGGAGAGTTATATACAAAATTTGGAGCTAAAATTGACAAGGTTTATTCGTACACAAACATGCCTCCGGAAAAGCTTCGCTTTAGTACAGGAAAAGAAGTTTTAATTCCACGAGTTGGTGAAGATCCATGGGACTATAACCACTGTACATGGCTTTCTTTAAGGGATGTAGCGATTGGAGAAATGATTTCTGTATTTAATACGGATCAAGATCCGCTTTTCTCAGCTACAATGTTTAATGCCACATTGCAGAAAGAATTTGCTGTAAGAGTTGAAGGTGGAAGTGTTACAAACTTGTATTTTGAAAAGCTTAAAAATATAGACGTTTCATACCCTTCATTGCCAGAGCAGAAAAAGATTGCAGCATTTTTCGAGAACCTCGACAACCTTATCACCCTTCAACAGCGTAAGTATGACAAGCTTGTGAATGTAAAAAAATCTATGCTCGAAAAAATGTTCCCTCGTGAGGGGGCAAGAGTTCCGGAAATTAGATTTGAAGGATTTACTGACGATTGGGAACAGCGTAAGTTCAGTGATATAGCTCAAAGGCAGTCTGACACAATGGTATCTAATGACGATAATCCATGCGTAGAGTATGAAGATGTCATATCAGACCAGGGCATTCTTAATAAGGATATTTATTCTAAAGGTGTTTATAAAAATGGTATAAGGTTTACATCAGAAGATGTTTTGTATGGTAAGTTGCGTCCTTATCTTCACAATTGGCTAAATCCAAATTTTACTGGCGTTGCGGTAGGTGATTGGTGGGTACTCAGACCACAAAACACAGACAAAAACTTCCTTTTCAGATTGATTCAAACGACACAATATGATGATGCCGCAAATCAATCTTCTGGGACAAAAATGCCACGAGCTGACTGGAAGCTTATATCAAATATGGAATTTCAAATACCTTCATCAATAGATGAACAGGCGAAAATTGCAGGGGTATTTGATAACCTCGACAACCTTATCACCCTTCAACAGCGTAAGCTGGAAAAACTAAAAAATATTAAGAAATCTATGCTTGAAAAGATGTTTGTATAAAAAAGTAGGAGAGGAAGCGAGAAAGATGGTTTTTAACAAGGAATCCGAGTTTGAACAAGCGTTAATAGACCTACTTGTAAACTCTGGATGGTCGGGGGGAGTCATTAAAAACCCGACAGAGCAGCAGTTA
>JAIKXK010000349.1 GCA_024684155.1 Lachnospiraceae bacterium
GGAAGTTCTACCAAAAACTCGTACCTTCACCTATGACTTAGGAAAAGAGGACATTGTCTATGGCCTAGGGGAAAACATGGGTGGTATCAATAAACGAGGAAAATCCTATGTCAGCTACAATACAGATGATCCACATCACAGACAATCTATGCCGTCTATGTACGGAGCACATAATTTTTTTGTTATAGATGGTAAAGAAGTCTTAGGGATTTTTGTGGATTCCCCTGCAAGAGTTGTATTTGATGTGGATGTAAAGGGCAGTGAGAAGGTAGAGGTGACTGTAGAATCACCAAATGTAAAACTCTACGTCATTACAGGAGAAACTGCCTATGGAGTTACCTTAGAGTTTTTGAACATCATAGGACGTTCATTTTTACCTCCTCTTTGGGCCTTTGGGTATGGCCAAAGCAGATGGGGGTATAAGAATTACAAAGATATCAATAAAGTAATTTCTCAGTATAAAAAAGTAGGAATTCCATTGGATTACATCTGTATGGATATTGATTATATGGATCGTTATATTGATTTTACCGTCAATGAAAAACGCTTTCCAAATATAAAGGAATATATACAGGAAAAGAAAAAGGAAGGGATTCATTTAGTTCCTATTATTGATGCAGGTGTTAAAGTAGAACCGGGAAATGAAACCTATGACATGGGAATTGCCAATCATTATTTTTCAACTAATGAAGAAGGAAATCCTTTTTTTGCTGCGGTGTGGCCAGGAATGACACACTTTCCAGATTTCTTTAAAAAGTCAACAAGAGAGTGGTTTGGACTAGAGTATCGAAAGTTGACAGACTTAGGGTTTGAAGGCTTTTGGAATGATATGAATGAGCCATCAATTTTCTATAGTGAATATTCAACAAAACAAACAAAATTAGATCAGATTTTAGATTTTTTGTTACCTTCCAGAGCAGAGACAAAGGAAGGTTCTAAAAATAATGCTTACCACGATTACCATCATTTCTATCATGAAGTAGATGGAAAGAGGATGAATCACCATGATGTACATAATCTATTTGGAGGCCTTATGATTCGGGCATCTGGTGAGGGATTAGATAAACTGTTAAAGAAACGTTATTTACTTTTTGCAAGATCTTCCTATATTGGAGCACATCGATACGGAGGAATTTGGACAGGGGATAATCATTCTTCCTTTGAAATGTTAAGGCAAAATTTAGTTCATATGGCATCTTTAAATATGTGTGGATTTTTGTATAGTGGTGCTGATACGGGTGGATTTGGAGGAAATTGCAGTAGAGAATTATTGCTTCGATGGTTGGCATTTTCTGATTTTACACCTCTTATGAGAAATCATTCCGCTTTGGCAACGAAAAATCAGGAATGCTATCGATATGACCATCCAGAGGATTTTAAAAACATTATTGCGTTACGATATCGACTGCTTCCATATATTTATTCTGAATTTATGAAGGCTGCATTAAAAAAGGATATGTACATGAAGCCTTTAGGATTTGAATATCCAGAGGATGAAAAAGCAAGAATGATAGAAGATCAGCTTCTCGTAGGAGAAGGGATTATGATTTCGCCTATTCTAGAAGAAGGTAAAACGAAACGGCAGGTTTATTTGCCGGAAGAGATGATTCTGGTCCGTTTTGATGGAAAGAATTTTTTGGAAAAGAAGTATCAAAAAGGAGAAATGGAAATAGAAGTTCCATTGGATGAAGTGGTATTTTTTATTCGAAAAGATAAAAGTGTTTGCGTGGCAAATAAGCTGGTAATGAATACCATGGAACTGGATTTAGGGGATGTAAAACACATAGGTTATGATGTGGATTATGAGCAGTATAAGGATGATGGGGAAATAAAACTATGAGTGAAAAACAGACAAAGAAGAATTTAATTTTCTATCCATTAGGAACTGTAGGACGAGACATGATTTATGCCTTGTTTACAAACTTCCTGTTACTCTACATTATGTATACAAGAAATCTTACCAATGCACAGCTTGGGGCTGTGACAGCCATTATGGTAGCGGCAAGAGTTTTTGATGCCTTTAATGACCCTATTATGGGAAATATTATTGAAAGAACAAGAAGTAAGTATGGAAAATATAAACCATGGTTGTTAATAGGAGTTCTTTCAACCTGTGTAGTTGTAACCTTAATGTTTAATACATCTTTAGATGGATGGAATTTTATTATCTTTTTTGGCATTATGTATTTTTTATATTCCATTACCTATACCATGAACGATATTTCTTATTGGGGAATGGTACCGGCACTTTCTTCTGATGGAGAAATGAGAGATAAGTTTACAGCAAGAACCACACTCTTTGCGGGTATTGGAAATGTGTTAGCGTCGGTGATGATTCCAGTTTTAACCACGGGGGCTTATGCTTTAGGAGGCAGTGCAAAAACAGCTTATGGAAGAATTGCCCTTGTAATTTGTATTATTACACCAATCTTTATTTGTTTTACTTTATTTGGAACAAAAGAAAATCGTGATGATATGAAAACAGAAGCCCCGCCTATATCTTTTAAAAAGATTTGGACTACCATTACAGGAAATGATCAGCTTCTTTGGATGTGCCTGGTATTCTTACTTCAAGAAACTGGAAATGGTATTGTTCTTGCAGGAGTTGGATCAAACTATATATATTTTGAATTTGGCTACGAGGGAGGATTATATTCTACCTTTACTACTATAGGTATGTTAGCAACTGCTTTTCTTATGATTTTTTACCCAGCTATTTCAAAGAAATTCCATCGAAATAAAATGGTGTTATATATGGGAATTATAGGAACCATAGGATATATTATTCAGTTAATTAGTGGAGTAGCTATGGAAGCGACTATGACCAAGTTTTGGATTTTTACCATTGGTTTTATGCTTGCTAATTTTGGTCAATATGGTTTGTATCTTGTAATGATGATTTCTATTATCAATACCGTGGAGTACAACGAGTATAAATATGGAACCAGAGATGAAGCAATTATTACCTCCATGCGACCATTTTTAACGAAACTTGCCAGTGCCATTTCTGTTATGATTGCATCTTTGTCTTATATGATTTTCAAAGTAACAGATTTTACGAATCAGATTTCCTCTTATGAAAATCAGGCGGAGAGAGGAGTCATTACCTCTGAAGAACGCTCTTCTCTTATAGCTAATGTCATATCTAATGTGGCAGACACACAAAAAACAGGACTATTACTATTTATGACAGTAGTACCAGCCATAATGATGATTATCTGCTGTTGGCTGTATCGAAAGTACTATGTTTTAGACGAAGAAAAATATGATGAGATCTGCCGAGAACTAAAAAAGTAGTACGCGCTTGCTAAGCACCGATGTCAAGTAAAAGTGCTCTACGTGAAAAGCAAGGGTCATTTTTCTATACTTAAGGAAATGGCCAAAGGACAATAAAGAAAATACAGTGTTATTTAATCCTGGCTCGGCTCATTGCTGTAGTTTATAAAAATAATAAAATAAGAGTATCTGTATTCACGTAGGTGACCTTGAATCGGACGTCGGTGCTTAAGGAGCGAAGCGAGTTTAGCATCCGCTACGTTCGATTAGGAGCGGGAGCGTGTCACCGGTGAGTACAGACACTCTTATTTTTATAAAAAAACTACGGCTGCAATGAGCCGTAGTAATTTTTACGGCTGCAATGAGCCGTAGTTATATTTATGAAACCTTCGTTGCAGCATCCTCAGAGGATTTTGCAATTTCTTTGTTTAGGTTCTTTTGAGCAGTTGAAAGCATAAGTTTGATTCGGTTCAACTGGTTAACTTCAGAAGCACCTGGATCGTAGTCAATAGCTACGATATTTGCAGTAGGGTTCTCATGACGAAGCTTTTTGATAACACCTTTTCCTACAACGTGGTTTGGTAAACAACCAAACGGCTGAATACATACAATGTTAGAAGCTCCAGTTTCAATAAGTTCCAACATTTCTCCAGTTAAGAACCAACCTTCACCTGTTTGGTTACCAGTGGATACAATATGTTCTGCATTCTTTGCAAGATCTTCAATATGAGCTGGAGGATCAAATCTCTCTGACTCTTCAAAGGCTTTTCTTGCAGCGGAACGTAACCATTCAAAGAAGGAAATAAGCATATTGTTCATACGTTGTGATTTCTTTGAATTTCCAAGGTTTTCCGTACGGAAGTTTGTGTTATACATGCAGTAAAGCAAGAAATCTGTTAAATCAGGTACAACTGCTTCAGCTCCTTCTGATTCGAGTAAGTCTACTAACTGATTGTTGGCTGCTGGAAGGAATTTTACCAAGATTTCACCTACAACACCTACACGAGGTTTTTTGATATCGCGAAGTGGAAGAGTATCAAAGTCTTTGATAATATCACGACACATCTGTTTGTACTTTCTATGAGATAGTACGTGGTCAGACGTAACAAAGTCTAATACTTTCTTTTTCCACTGTTCATGCAAAGCATCTGCAGATCCTTCTACTAATTCATAAGGACGTACACGGTATAAGCAACGCATGAAGATATCACCAAAGATTAATGCATAAAGTCCATGCTGTAAAAGCTTAGGTGTAAATTTAAATCCAGGGTTCTTTTCCAAACCTACCATATTAATGGAAATAACAGGTACATCAGGATATCCAGCTTTTGCTAAGGCACGACGAATAAATCCGATGTAGTTTGATGCACGACAGCCACCACCAGTTTGAGAAATCAAAATAGCAGTCTTTGACATATCGTATTCACCACTCTTAACAGCAGCCATTAACTGGCCAACAACAATAAGAGAAGGGTAGCAGGCATCATTGTTTACATATTTTAGACCAACATCCACACATTCTCTTGAAGGAATCTCAGGAACAATCAGGTTATAACCAGCTGCATTAAAGGCTGGTGCTAAAAGTTCAAAGTGGATTGGTGACATTTCTGGACAAAGAATGGTGTAGTTTTCCTTCATTTCCTTTGTAAAGACGACACGTTCGTAGTTAGAAGGAACAATTTTTCTTTCTACCTTTCTTCTGTCTCTAACACGGATTGCAGCAAGAAGAGAACGGATTCGGATTCTTGCAGCACCTAGGTTATTTACTTCATCAATCTTTAAACAGGTATAAATCTTACCTGAATTTGTCAAAATGTCTGAAACGCAATCTGTAGTTACAGCATCCAACCCACAACCAAAGGAGTTGAGCTGAATCACATCTAAGTTTTCAGTTTTCTTTGCATAGTTTGCTGCAGCATACATACGGGAGTGGAACATCCACTGATCCATAACAATTAAAGGTCTTTCTAATTCTCCAAGGTGGGAAATGGAATCCTCAGTAAGAACAGCCATACCATAAGAAGTAATAAGCTCTGGAATACCATGGTTAATTTCAGGATCTACATGGTAAGGACGACCACAAAGGACAATTCCTCTACGTCCAGTTTCTTCTAAGTATTTTAATACTTCTTCACCCTTTGCCTTCATTTCGTTTCGGAAAGCTTCCTGTTCTTCCCAAGCTGCGTGAGCAGCAGCACGAACTTCAGACTCTGAAATAGAAAATTCCTCATCAAAAACCTTTACCAGCTGATCTGCTAAAATCTTTTCAGAAGTAAATGCCATAAACGGATTTAAGAAACGGATTTTTCCACTGGTAATTTCGTCTACATTATTTTTAATATTTTCTGCATAAGAAGTTACAATAGGGCAGTTGTAGTGGTTATTTGAATCAGGGAACTCGTTTCTTTCATAAGGAACACAAGGGTAGAAAATAGTTTCTACACCATTGTTAATTAACCACTGAACATGTCCATGAGCTAATTTTGCAGGATAACATTCAGACTCACTTGGGATGGATTCAATACCTAACTCATATACCGCTCTGGTAGAACGAGGAGATAGTTTTACAGAGAATCCTAATTCCTTAAAGAAGGTTGCCCAGTAAGGATAGTTTTCATATAAGTTTAATACTCTTGGAATACCGATAACTCCACGTGTAGCTTCCACTGCAGGAAGAGATTTGTATCTAAATAATCTCTTATATTTAAAGTCATAAAGGTTTGGAATATTGTCTTTATTCTTTTCTTTACCTAGACCACGTTCACATCTGTTACCAGTGATGAACTTTCTATCATTACCAAAGTCGTTAATGGTAAGTAAGCAGTGGTTGTTACATCCCTGACAACGAGTAAGGCTTGTTTCATAAGTAAGATTTAAAATTTCGTCCATGGAAAGCATGGTAGTAGAGTGATTATCTTCGAAACGTTCTTTTGCAATTAAAGCAGCACCAAAGGCTCCCATAATACCAGCAATGTCTGGACGTATTGCTTCAACACCGGAAATCTTTTCGAAGGAACGAAGTACGGCATCATTGTAGAAGGTACCACCCTGAACAACTACGTGGTTTCCAAGATCTTTTGCATCAGAAAGTTTAATAACTTTGAATAATGCGTTTTTAATAACAGAGTAAGCAAGTCCAGAAGAAATATCAGCAACAGATGCTCCTTCCTTTTGAGCCTGTTTTACTTTTGAATTCATAAATACAGTACATCTTGTACCAAGATCAATAGGATGTTTTGCAAAAAGAGCTTCCTTTGCGAAATCTCTTACGTTAAAGTTCAAACTCTTAGCAAAGGTTTCGATAAAGGAACCGCAACCAGAAGAGCAGGCTTCATTTAACTGAACAGAATCTACGGTATTATCTTTAATTTTGATGCACTTCATATCCTGACCACCAATATCTAAGATACAGTCTACTGCAGGATCGAAGAAAGCAGCTGCATAGTAGTGTGCAACAGTTTCTACTTCACCATCGTCTAACTGGAAGGCAGACTTTAATAAAGCCTCACCATAACCGGTTGAGCAGGAGTGAACAATATGAGCATCCTTTGGAAGCTTTTCGTTTATTTCTTTCATGGCACGGATAGAAGTCATTAAAGGACTACCGTTATTATTATCATAGAAAGAATAAAGCAATGAACCATCTTCACCAACTAAGGCAACCTTAGTAGTAGTGCTACCGGCATCAATACCTAAATAGCAATTTCCTGAATAGGTAGAAATGTCGCCGGTTTTTACATGGTTATTTCCGTGACGCTTTGTAAATTCTTCATAATCTACTTCATCTTTAAACAGAGGCTCCATACGGGCAACCTCAAATTCCATATGAAGTTCTGAAGAAAGTTTATCTAAAATAGTATTTAAGCTTTGAGATTTATCTTCCTTATAATTAAGTGCAGAACCAATTGCAGCAAAAAGATGTGAGTTATCCGGAATAATGGTATGCTCATCATCAAGCTTTAAGGTCCTAACGAAGGTTTCACGTAGCTGATCCAAGAAGTGGAGTGGTCCACCTAAGAATGCCACATGACCACGAATTGGCTTACCACAAGCTAAACCAGAAATGGTCTGATTTACTACAGCCTGTAAAATAGAAGCTGATAAATCTTCTCTGGTAGCACCTTCGTTAATCAATGGCTGGATATCAGTTTTTGCAAATACACCACATCTTGCAGCGATAGGGTAGATGGACTGATAGTTTTTTGCATATTCATTTAAACCAGAGGCATCTGTTTGGATTAAAGAAGCCATCTGATCAATGAAGGAACCAGTACCACCGGCACAGATTCCGTTCATACGCTGTTCCACGTTACCATTTTCAAAATATATAATTTTTGCATCTTCTCCACCTAACTCAATTGCCACATCTGTTTGAGGGGCATAGAAAGTGAGGGCAGAAGATACTGCAATAACTTCCTGAGTGAAAGGGATATCTAAATGCTTTGCTAATGTAAGGCCGCCGGATCCTGTAATAACAGGAAAGATTTTAGCGTCGCCTGTAATTTTGAAAGCATCTTCCATTAATCCTTTCAAGGTTTCGCGAATATTAGCATAATGTCTCTTGTAATCAGAGAATATTAGATTGTCGTTCTCGTCTAAAAATGCAACTTTTACAGTGGTGGAACCAATATCGATTCCTACTTTATAAAACTTATTGCTCATACAAACACCTTTCTTTTTTTACATACAAACATAGACATTATAAATAGGTAATATCTAAAAAACAATCGACAAATCGATAATATTGTAGCGTTTTTTTGATTTGGTTTTATACAATTTACCCTTGTTTTTTACTATAAGGATGTTTCTTGACAAAGTTTTCCCTTGACCATATACTAAAGATTGACTTTTTATGAGGCTAAGGAGTTATTTATGTTAGAAAAGCTTGAAAGAAAATTTGGCAAATACGCCATTCCAAATCTTATAAACTATCTTATTGGAGGATATGTAATTGGTTATTTATTTATGTTTGGAAGTCGCATTACAAACATAAATTTCATAGGATTAATGACCTTAGAACCTTATTACATACTTCATGAATTCCAGTTGTGGAGATTAGTGACCTGGGTACTTGTTCCACCACAGGAAAGTATTATCTTTGCTGTCATTATGATGTTTTTCTATTGGCAGCTAGGTAGAGTATTAGAGCAAACCATTGGTACTTTCCGATTTAATGTATATATCTTCGGAGGTATTATTTTTACCATTATTGGTGCTTTTGCTCTTTATGGAATCTATTATCTAGTAAATGGAGTTCCAATTTTAATGAGTGCATATTTTAGCACCCACTATATTAATTTATCTATTTTCTTAGCCTTTGCACTTTGCTATCCAAATATGGAAGTTTATTTGTACTTTTTAATTCCTATTAAGATGAAGTGGATGGCAGTAGTATATGCGGTATTTATTGGCTATGAATTTATTGTAGTTAATTGGGCAGGAAGAGTTGCTATATTTGCATCTTTGCTTAATTTTATTTTATTCTTCTTAATGACGAGAAATTACAGAAGAATAGATCCACGAGAGATAAAAAGAAAGGCTCAGTATCGAAAGGCCACTCAGGGAAGTTCCTTTGGTACAAACCACTTCCACCATCAGGGCAGTGGACAGGTTGCAAGACATAAGTGTGCAATTTGTGGTCGTACGGATATTACCAATCCAGAATTAGAATTTCGTTTTTGTTCAAAGTGCAATGGAAACTATGAATACTGTAATGAGCATTTATTTACCCATACACATGTGAAATAGCCTTTGAAAAATGAGATAAATGGGCGAGTGACATACAAAAAATTTAAATAGTAAGGACATGAATGAAAAATGAGTGAAGAAAAAATATCTAGAAATTTTATTGAACAGGAAATCGATAAGGATTTAGCAGAGGGAAAGTACGAAACCGTTTGTACCCGTTTTCCTCCTGAACCAAATGGATATTTGCATATTGGACATGCGAAATCCATCCTTTTAAACTATGGTTTAGCAAAAGAGTATAATGGTACCTTCCATATGAGATTTGATGATACCAATCCGACCAAAGAAAAGACGGAGTTTGTTGATTCTATTAAGGCTGATATTCAGTGGTTAGGTGCTGATTGGGGGGATCATTTGTATTTTGCCTCTGATTATTTTGATCAGATGTATGAAGGTGCTATCAAGTTAATTAAAAAAGGAAAAGCATATTGTTCTGATTTATCTGCAGATCAGATTAGAGAATATCGTGGTACTTTAACTGAGCCAGGAAAGAAGGATCCGAATTCTGATAGAAGCATTGAAGAAAACCTTCAGATTTTTGAAGATATGAAAAATGGAAAGTACGAAGATGGTTCTATGGTTCTTCGTGCAAAAATAGATATGACTTCACCTAATATTAATATGAGAGATCCGATTATTTATCGTGTGGCTCATATGCATCATCATAATACAGGGGATAAGTGGTGCATCTATCCTATGTATGATTTTGCTCATCCAATTGAAGATGCTATTGAAGGTATTACTCATAGTATTTGTACCTTAGAGTTTGAGGATCACAGACCTTTATATGACTGGGTGGTTCGTGAGCTGGAATATGAAGTTCCTCCTCGTCAGATTGAATTTGCAAAGATGTATTTAAATAATGTAGTTACAGGAAAGCGCTATATTAAAAAGTTAGTAGAAGATGGTATTGTAGATGGCTGGGATGACCCAAGACTTGTTTCAATTGCAGGTTTACGTCGTCGTGGATTTACTCCGGAATCGATTCAGAAGTTTGTAGAACTTTGTGGTGTTTCAAAATCTCAGTCTACTGCTGAGTATGCAATGCTTGAGTATTGTATCAGAGAGGATTTGAAGATGAAACGTCCTCGTGCGTTTGCTGTACTTCATCCTGTCAAATTAGTGATTGATAATTATCCTGAAAATCAGGTGGAAATGCTTGAGGTTCAAAATAATCTTGAAAATGAGTCCTTGGGAAAAAGAGAAGTACCATTTTCTAGAGAGTTATATATTGAAGCGGAGGATTTCATGATTGATCCTCCTAAAAAATATTTCCGTTTATTCCCTGGAAATGAAGTGCGTTTGATGAATGCATATTTTGTAAAATGTACAGGATATGAGACGGATGTAGATGGAAATGTAACAGAAATTCATTGTACCTATGATCCTAAGAGTCGTGGAGGAAATTCTCCAGATGGCAGAAAGGTAAAGGGTACCATTCACTGGGTAGAAGCAACTACTGCAAAAAAAGCAGAGGTTCGTCTCTATGAAAATATTGTGAATGAAGAGCTTGGAGTTTATAATGAAGATGGAAGCTTAAATTTGAATCCTAACTCATTAACGATTGTAAAAGATGCTTTAGTAGAGCCATCTTTAATGGATGCAACACCTTATGAAAGTTTCCAGTTTGTAAGAAATGGTTTCTTTACTACAGATAGTAAGGATTCCAAACCTAATGAGCCAGTATTCAACCGTATTGTTTCATTAAAGAGCTCATTCAAGCTCCCTGTAAATAAGTAAGAAGGAAGTAATATGAATTTATTAGCTGGATTAGAAAAATTTGGTATAAAGTCCGAGGGTGAATTAGATATCACCAAAGAGGAAAAGAAGAAAAAAGCCAAGGCTGCCCCTGCAAAGAAGGCTGCTCCCAAACCTAGGACAGAATCTGATTATCTGTTGGAAAAGGAACATACTTGTCCAGTTTGCGATGCAAAGTTTAAAACCCTTTTGGTTAAAACCGGTAGAGCAAAACGTATTGGACAGGAATTTGATCTTCGTCCTCGTCATGAAGGAATTGATACCGTAAAATATGATGTCATTGCATGTCCGGAATGTGGATATGCTGCTATGACAAAAACCTTTGAACCTTTATCTAACACACAGATAAAGTGGATTCGTGAGCAGGTAGGCGCGAATTTTCAACCGGATAATAAGGAAGATAGAACTACCTATACATATGAAGAAGCAATAGATCGATATAAGCTGGCCCTTGTTTCGGCTATGGTAAAGCGTGTGAAGCTTTCAGAAAAAGCATTTATTTGCCTTAAGATTTCCTGGCTTCGTAGAGCGCAGTATAAAGAAATGCCAGAAGTTTCAAAAGAAGATTTAGCAGCAAAGAGTGCAGTCCGTGAGGAAATGCTTGGATTTTACAAGCAGGCCTATGAAGGGTTTACTCAGGCAATGTCAAAGGAAACTCCACCATTTTATGGAATGGACTCTAATACTTTAGAATTTATGATTGCGAATATGGCAATTTATTTTAAAGATTACGACACAGCTTTGAAGCTAGTATCTCGTTTGATTACATCACCAAATACTGCACCTAGAGTAAAGGACAAGTGTCTTCACTTAAAGGAGCAGATTGTGGCAGCAAAGAAAAAACAGGATGCCGCTGCAAAAAAAGCAGGAGAAACACCAACGACATAAAAACAACATAAGATTAATAAGACATGAAGAGCATAATTGAAAGTTATTTTCCAAAACAAACTTTTTAAAAGTAAAATAAAACCATGTAGTGATTCGTTTGTGAATGCTACATGGTTTTTTGTTTTTATTTTTATAAATCAATGTCTAATTCTACAGGACAGTGATCGGAACCTAAAATATCGGTGTGAATTTTGGCGTCCTGTAATTTGTCATTTAATCGTTCGGAGGTAATGAAATAGTCAATTCTCCATCCTGCATTTTTTTCTCTAGCCTTAAAGCGGTACGACCACCAGGAATAGATTTGTTCCTGATCTGGATAGAAGTAACGGAAGGTGTCGGTATATCCAGAGGATAGAATAACAGACATTTTTTCTCGTTCCTCGTCAGTAAATCCGGCATTGTGATGATTGGTTTTGGGATTTTTTAAATCGATTTCTTTGTGGGCTACATTTAAATCACCGCAGAAGATAACAGGTTTTGTCTTATCTAATTTTTTGACATAGGAAAGAAAATCATCTTCCCATTTCATACGATATTCCAAGCGTTCAAGTTGTTGCTTTGAGTTTGGAGTATAGCAGGTAATGAAAAAGAAATCTTCAAATTCTAAAGTAATAACGCGACCTTC
>JAIKXK010000109.1 GCA_024684155.1 Lachnospiraceae bacterium
TCATGTTAATACAAATGTAATATCAAAATTTTAATCTTAAGGTCAAATTATTGATTGTTGATAAAAGAGATTGGGAGCATGATGTTTAAGAAATATATGGAAGGAAATATATGGAGGTTTTTATGTCAGTAAAATTAAAAGATTTGGAATCAATTGAGTCAGTCTTATCAGAGATGACCATTGAAGAAAAGGCAACGTTGGTTATTGGTGGTTCTCCAATGAGTTCTGTAGAAATGAAAAAGTATGGAATCCCAAGAATTTGGACAAGTGATTGTTGTAATGGATTAAATACATTTCAGTATACAGTGGAAAAAACATACCGTGAATTGGAAGCTGGAGTAGAAGATGGAAAAGAACTCTTAGATAGAGAAGAGTTAGGAATTATGGGTGGACTTCTATGTGCAGTAGGTGAAATGCAAAAGAGAGCAAAGGAGGCTAAAGAAAAGGGAGTGAACATCCCAGATACGTATGATGTTATTAGTTATCCTACAGGAATTTCACAGGCTAGTACATGGAATCCAGATTTAGCAGAAGAATGTGCAAGAAGTGTTGCAAAGGAATTTATAAAGCATGGTATAGATTTAATCTTATCTCCAAATATCAATATTCATAGAGATCCTCTATGTGGCAGACTTTCAGAGAGTTATTCAGAGGATCCATATCTCGTAAGCCGTGTTGCAGAGTCTGTAGTAAAAGGATTACAAGATGAAGGAATTATCGCTAATCCAAAACATTTTGCAGCAAATTCACAAGAAAAGGATCGACTATGTATAGATGAAAAAATTCCGATGAGGGCATTAAGAGAAATCTATTTACCGGGATTTAAAGCTTGCGTTGATGCAGGTGCACTTACCGTTATGAGTGCATATAACAAGATAAACGGAGAATCATGTGCCATGAACAAATGGCTATTAAAAGATGTGTTAAAAGATGAATGGAAATTTGATGGATGCGTCATTTCTGATTGGGGGGCTTCATATGAACAAATTCCAGCAATAGAGGCAGGAACGGATTTGACAATGCCAGGACCACGAGGAATCCAGTGCATTATTGATGCTGTAAATAATGGAAGTTTAGATGAAGAGGATTTAAACGATGCGTGTCGAAGAATTCTTCGCGTAATTGTTAAGGGCGAAGTACTAGAGAAAAAAACAAATACCTTTGATATTGATAAAGCAAAGGATGTTGTAGAGCGTGCGGCACAAGAGGGTATGATTTTATTAAAGAATAATGGTGCATTACCTACAGAACACAAGGACGCCAATATTTGTTTTTATGGACAAAGAGCAAAAAAATTCGCCGCTAATTCAGATGGAAGTGGAAGGGTTCCTTCTAATTTTACAACGAATCCTTATGACTGCGCTGTAAATTTATTGGGAGAAGAAAAGGTATCTTTTGAGCAACCTTCTAATAAAACAAATCTATTTGTAGCTGTAGTTGGTGCTGATGGGCAGGAAGGTGCAGATCGTTTAACAATGGATGTGGATGAATGTGATAAAGAGTCATTGAAGAAGGCTATAGAAGATACGAAAAAATTCAATGGGAAATTGATTTTAGTATGTAATTCATCCGGACCAATTACATTAACAGAATATATTGATGACTGCGATGCAATTCTTTGCCCTTATTTTGCAGGACAGGCAGGGGGAAAGGCTGTTGTTGATGCAATCTTTGGATTCTACAATCCTTCCGGTAAATTGACAGATACATGGCCAAAAGAATATAAAGATACACCTGCATTTAAGAACTTTGGAGGTGAAAACAAGGAAGTATGGTATGGAGAAGGCATTTATGTAGGGTATCGATGGTACGACGCCAGAGGAATTGAACCTTTATTCCCGTTTGGATTTGGTCTTTCTTATACCACGTTTGAAATAAGTGATTTAGAGGTAAAAGATACAGATATTGAACAAACAACACTGAATGTGAAGGTGAAAGTAAAAAATACAGGAAATAAATATGGTGCAGAGGTAGTTCAGTTGTATGTTGCATCTCCAGAATCTGAATTGGATAAACCAGAAAAAGAATTAAAAGGTTTTCAAAAAGTGTTCCTTGAACCTGGCGAAATTCAGGAGATTATTTTTAATTTAACAAAGGAAGAATTAGCTCACTATCATACAGGTTTAGAGAGTTTTATTACAGAAAAAGGGGATTACGGCATTATGGTTGGAAGTTCTTCTAGAGATATTTCAGTCCGAAAAACAGTAACCTTGACTTGTAATGATCCTTTTGGATGGAGTGTGATTACGGGAATAGGGAAATTAGTTTCTAATAAGAAAGTAGTAGAAATAATTAATCAGGCTCTTCAGGGAAATGTAATGGAGATTTGTTCAGTACCTATTCAATATGCTCCAGATCGAACATTGAAAGAGATTTGGGAAGATTCAATGATAGAAAAATTATTTGAATCACAAGGCCGAACAAAAGAGGATATGAAGAATACGTGGAAGTGGATTCAGAATGAGTTAAAAAAAATAGATTAAGACGAGGATGATATGGAGGTTTTTATATGAAAAAGAAGGATGAAAATAGTTTAGGGGTAACAAGTTTTTGGGAAAAAATTGCTTATGGATTAGGGGATTTAGGTTCGAATTTTGTTTGGACATTTTGTTCTTCGTGGTTGACGTTGTATTACACGGATAGTGTTTTGATG
>JAIKXK010000377.1 GCA_024684155.1 Lachnospiraceae bacterium
AAGCGCATCTTGTGTCAGGTTAGAGCTTCCAATAATAAAGCGATACTCTTCGCTCTTTTGAAAGATATATCCCTTCGTATGAAATCCATTTCCAGCTCGTTCTGTCTGATACATTCGAAGTTCAATATTTGAAAGCTTTGCTATGGTATCTAGTGCATATGGATCACTAAAACAAAGATAGTCTGTGGTTAAAATTCGACCTGGTACACCTCTTTTTTCTAGTTCCTGCAACGTCTGTAAAAGAGGCGTAATTCCACCTCTTGTGATAAATGCAACACTAATCGCAAATCGATCACAATGTAATAATTCATCTTCAATAGATGAAACCACCTTTTGTCCGTTCTTGTTATCGTTATACACAAACTGCGGTCTATAAGCCAAATTCGAATTATAAGCGCCATTTACAAACGCTGTTTGAAAACCATCATGAAATTCTGTGATTTTATCTTTTGTCATTTATATGTCCTTTTTAAGTCTATATCTTATCTGTTTCTAATATCCATGATATGCTGATTTTTTACATTTTCTTCTACCTGAGTAAGTGGATATAAGCTATTATAAATCATTTGTACCTTTTGCTCTGAGATTGCATCTGGTAATTGAAATATCATCTTTCGCATTACGTTTTCTAAATATTCCCTCTTGGTTACAATTACATTCGAAGAACTTACTGTTAGAGATTTAAATTCGCATCGTTCAGAGAATACAACAATTGAATAATATGGAATTCTTTCATGCAAATATTTTTCTAATGTTTTAATATGTCCATAGTTTTGCTTTATTGGATTAAAAAATTTTTCTTTTCTGGCCCCGTATCCTCTCCTCTGAGGAAGAGTCTGTGTCCAATACTTCTGTTTTTCATTTCCGAAAATCCAACCACTATAGTTTTTACTTTCAAAAACAAAAATTCCCCTTGGATGAATCATTAACACATCTATCTCTGATGTGGTACCATCGCCTTTCGGAACATATAGATTAAATAAAAACTTCGCGCCCACATTTTCGTATCCCTTAAGTGCTTTATAAATCATATATTCTCCAGACTTTCCTGCATCAAATCCCATTCCAAATAAAGAATTATGAGTAACTATATAATAGGATGATTGATAATATTCAGATGCGCTAGCAACATACCGAAATAAAAATACAGCAATTCCTATTAATAAAATCGCATTAAAAATCATATTTCCCCCGTTCCTTATCCCCTCAATAAGATAACTTAACTATTATCAGTTACAGTTTTTAATAGAATCTTCTCCTTAAACCCTCCTCTTTTTTCAAACTTTTCTTTTCTGACAAGTTCTAACTGTTCTCTTGAACATCCCCTAGCCTCTGCTGCCGCTAGTATTACTTCCAATAGATCCGCTAGCTCTTCTACATTTTGATCTTTATGATACTCTGCTAGTTCTTCATCTAACTTTGCATCTAACATTTCTAAATATTTTTCATCAGATAAAATTTCTACTTCACAAGTCTTCCCATCGTTTCTAATAATCTCAGGGATTTTATCTCTTACTAATTTATTATAAGTTATCACTCCCATGGTAAACCCACTCCTTAAAACCTAATGTCTGTGCTGATTCATATACTGGTCTTATAACATGCTCTAATCGTTCAATAAATCTTTCCTTATCTAATCCATCTTCATATAACTGATTTTTTATTTCCTGATTATTTAAATGATAAGGCGCTATTTTATTAAACTCATTTAAAATCAGCTCATTCTTAGATTTTAGATCATAGGCATGATATTCCAAATTTCCAAGCATTTCAAAATACCTATTCCATGACGGTAAAGAATTACTCTTACTACTGTTAATGGATTTCGTAGTCGGATGTAAATTCCATAACTCATCATGCGCAACATACTGCCATGGTACAAAGTGATCCACTGAAATACTTTCATCTACTAGTGAAATATCCCCATAAATATCTCTAATAGAAGGATCCACTTGAATAATCAACTTCCAGTACTTTCTTACTCTTTCAATATTTCTTGATATAGGCGCTTCAATCTTATCTGCAATACCGGGAACATTTGGATTCTTGTTTTGCAAATATTGAATCAGTTTTAAATGTGCC
>JAIKXK010000385.1 GCA_024684155.1 Lachnospiraceae bacterium
AATTTCATGCTCCGTCTTATTCCTGTCAATATGTTTTAATGCCTCTTCAATAACATCATCTAACACCTCAAGAGATTTATTTAACTGCATCTCTCCATTTTCAAATCGTGTCACAGACAATAAATTTTCAACTAACTGAATCAGCCACTCAGAATCATCATAGATATCCGAATAAATCTGATTCTTTGTTTCCTCGTCTAACATATTTGCATGATGACAAAGATTACTGGCATTTCCGGAAATAGAAGTTAATGGGGTACGAAGATCGTGGGAAATGGTACGAAGTAAATTTGCACGGAGTTTCTCATTTTGAGCAATTAAGGAAGCCCGTTCTTTTTCCTTTTCGTTTTCCAAATTTTCTAAGGCCAATCCACACTCTCCTAGAATAGATAAGAGTACACTATATTCAAAGGTACTTAAGTTTTTCTTTTCTACCCGGATTCCCATAATGCCATATACTTTTCCATTGATACGAATGGCCAGATATAGACACTGAGATTTGGGAAATACCTTTGTCGTAGCCCCAGCTCTTTTTTTGTTTTCTAATACCCAGCGTACCACATGGTTTTCAGAAGTTTCTAAAGAAGATATTTCCCCATCACTTCCTTCTTTCGCATAGAGATAGCCTGCCTTAATTTCTCCCTCTTCCACAGGATAAATAATGACATCTTTGTTCAAAAGAAGAATTACCTGATTTGCTGTGATTTTCAACACTTCTTCTTCCGATCTTGTTTTTTGTAATAACTGATTGGTATCGAAAAGTACCTTGGTTCGATAGGCACTTCCTGCCGACTCTCTTGCAATTTTTTTCAATCGATAAGCCAGGGAACTGGTAAATAAAGATGCCAATAACATTACTATAAAGGTAATGGAATACCCCGGTTCATAGGCATGAAAGGTAAGCCTTGGTGCAGTAAAAAAGAAATTAAATAAAAGCACACTGCACAAGGAACTTATTAAACTACAGAAATGACTCTTTGTTAACATGGCACTAATCATAGCCCCAAGAATATACACCGTAATAATATTGGACTCTGTAAATCCAAACTCAAAAAAGCAGAGTCCTAGTGCCGTCATAGCAAATAGAACTGCTGCCGTTACAAGTAAATCCTTTCCCGTGGGAATCATTTGTTCAGCTAATTGCTTTGTAATTTTCTCTTTTTGATCCGCCATGGAATCTGGAATAATATAAATATCAATATTTGGAATCGCTGCTATGAGTTGTTCTGTAACAGAGTGCTTTTCCCAGAAGTGATATGGTTTCGTATTACTTCTTCCAATTACAATTTTTGTCACCCCGGAAATTCTTGCAAATTCTGCAATTTGAAAGGAAATGTCTTCTCCAATTACCGTAGTAATGGCAGCTCCCTTATCTTCTGCATATTGCAAATTTCCTCTAAGGCGATTTTGATCTTCTATGGAAAGAGCTTCCTCCTTT
Organism: Lachnospiraceae bacterium; assembly: GCA_024684155.1. Taxonomy (GTDB): domain Bacteria; phylum Bacillota; class Clostridia; order Lachnospirales; family Lachnospiraceae; genus JAILEN01. The sequence goes on from JAIKXK010000385.1 coordinate 1,439, forward strand.
GCTTTCGAAACATATAGCGCAGTAAACTCTGCACGAAACGCTTCTGCCAATTTCGAAGCCTCTTCAATAATCTTTTTATTTGTAGGGGAAGGGGATAAACACACTAACACATGTTCCCCACTTTTTTTCGTTACAATATCTGATGTATTCATACTACTTTCTTTCCAATTCATTATCCGCTACTTTACCACCTTTTAGGATAATTGCAAAGTCAGAATGTTTTTTTCGATATTTATCAATTTCATGATCTATTTCTGCTAAGGATAAATCACTAGATAAAATCACCTCAAAAGGCTCTTTTAACTTCGATTCATCCTCTAGAGGTTTTTCCCTGTCAAAAATAAATCCATCTAGTTTTTTCATTACGTAAAATCCCATTCCCAAAAAAGGAAGAGCAGATAACACTAGTAATACTTCTTTCATACAATCGCCTCATTTCAAATATGAAAACATTTTTGAATTGCCTTATGTTCTCCTAAAACCAAAAGCGTTTGATGTTCCATAAATTTTGTCTCTGGAAGCAGTGAAAGATTCATATTCCCATTTTCCTTTATGGCCATAATATTAATTCCATAACGTTTTCGAATATCCACATCCTTAATTTCTTTTCCGATCCAGGAAGAAGGAATGTCCACCTCAAAAATCGCATGATTTTCGTCTAGTTTAATATAATCTAAAATATGATCCGAGGTATAACGAATGGCTGTCCACTTGGCAATCTGTTTTTCCGGATTTACCACCTCATCTGCTCCATTTCGAAGCAGAAATTTTGCCTGCACTTCTCTATTGGCACGGGACACCACCATCTTTCCACCTAGCTCTTTTAAAAGAGATGTGGTTTCTAAAGAGCTTTGAAAATCGCTTCCTATGGTTTCAATACACACATCAAAATTATTGATTCCCAATGACTCTAAAAAACTTTCATTGGTACTATCTCCAATCAGGGCATTGGTTACATATGGGAGCACTTCATTTACCCTTGCTTCATTTTTATCCACTGCCATTACCTGATGACCAAGCTCATGAATCTTTTTTGCGGTCATCATCCCAAAATTTCCTAAACCGATTAATAATACTGATTTCATTTTTATCTCCTTATCCTACTGTAATGCTTTCCATTGGATACTTTGAGGTACTCATATCCTTATGTGAAAAAGCTGCATAAATAATCGTCAGACCACCTACTCTTCCAAAAAACATTAAAAGTCCTAAGATGCCTAAAGATGCTGTTGATAAAGTTGGTGTAACACCAAGAGAAAGTCCTACCGTTCCAATTGCAGAAAAACTTTCATACATACACGTCTGAAGTGGCAAATGATCAATGGCACTTATAAAAAATCCTGAAAAGGTTGCTAAGGTCACATACATAAATAAAATTGCTGAGGCATTTTTCACCACCCGATCATCTACTCTTCTTCCAAAATAATTGGCGTTTTCTCTTTTCTTAAATACTGCAATGGAGTTTGCAAATAAAATTGCAACGGTAGTGGTTTTCATTCCGCCTGCAGTAGATCCGGGAGAACCACCAATAATCATTAAAATCATAGTGACGATTTTTCCACTATCTGTCATTTCATCTAAATCAGCTGTATTAAATCCAGCTGTTCTAGGCGTTACCGCCTGGAAAAAGGACTGACAAATTCTCTCATCAAAATCAAAATCTGCAAATTCCCCAAAGAAGAAAAATACAAAGGGTACAAAAATCAAAACTCCCGTCGTTGTTAAAATTACCTTGGTTTGCATTTTGTATTCTTTTACCCGAAACTTCTTTGTTACCAAATCATTCCAGGTAATAAATCCAATTCCTCCAATGATAATCAAAAAGGTAATAACGACTGTTACATAACCATTGTTTCGAAAAGAAGTTAAGGAACTAAAGGCACCGGTGTGGCTTCCCATTAAATCAAATCCCGCATTACAAAAAGCAGAAATAGAATGAAATACTGACATCCAAACACCTCTGAATCCATACTTTTGGAAAAACACAGGAAGTAATAGGACAGTACCAATCCCTTCAATTAAAAATGATGCAATTAAAATAAAACGTGTCAGGCGAACAATTCCTCCTACCTGTGGTGCAGAAAGGGCATTTTGCATGGTTTGACGCTGCATCAGACTAATCTTTCTTCCTGTCAGCATGGACAAAAATACGGCAATGGTAATGACACCCAATCCTCCAATCTGAATCATGGCTAGGATTACAACCTGACCAAATGAAGACCAGTAAGTTGCTGTATCCACCACGACTAAGCCTGTTACACAAACTGCAGAGGTGGCTGTAAATAACGCTTTTCCAAAAGAGGTAATCTCTCCTGAATTCGATGAAACAGGTAGCATTAAAAGCAATGCTCCCAGTAATATCATCCCAGCAAAGCCTATAATAATAATTTGAAATGAAGTAAGCTTCTCTTTCATTTTCGTATAAAATGACATGTAAAACTCTCCATCCTTTCTATGAATCTACTATCATTCTAGGATAAAAACCTATAAGAAAATATTAAGCCTTTTTCTCTGGTATTAAGATTGTATAAAGAAAAAAAGAACGGAAAATAAAAAGTATACACTCTTTACTTCCCATTCTTTCATTTAAAGAATTGGTTGATTGAATTTTCCAATAAATTGACTTGTCTTCGTTACATTTATAATTACATTTGGATCTGCTTTTTTTATTACCTCTATGGCTTCTGCTAATTCATAAGAGGATGTAACTGACAAAAGCATGGCTGTATCTTCTCCCGTATATCCTCCTGTTCCATTTAATACGGTGATTCCATGCCGGAAATGTTTTAAATATTCCTCCACTACCTTATCTGGATTCTTGGTGAAAATCTGCATCATTTCCCGCTTGTATCTGTTGTGGAAGGTTGTTACCATTCGTGTGGAAATATACTGGAAGATAATAGAATATCCCGCTTTATCCCAACCAAACAAATAGCCGAATATTACTAACAATACACAGTTAAAAATAAAAACTTCCGTCCAAATTTCTTTTCCAGTTTTATTCGAAACATAAAGAGCAATAAAATCTGTTCCTCCGGTAGATGCTCCACCACGAAGGGCAAGTGCAATGGAAAATCCATAAATACATCCACCGAAAATGACATTTAAAATCATCTGATCAAACAGCAAATAGGTAGGAATGACTTTCATAAAGCAGGATAGTAAAAATACCTGTATCAAGGAAAAAAAGACAAATCGTTTGGATATTTTTTTTGCACAAAAAAGAGCAACCGGCAGGTTAATACAAATCAAAACCAAAGATGTTTCAATATTCACACCACACTGTGCTCCTATCATATTTACAATTTTTGCAACACCCATAAATCCTGCTGGAAGTAAGGATGCCTCATTCATAAATATGTTCATGGCAAAGGCCATTAATGCTGCTGACCCTACCACACTTGCTAAGGTAATCAAATTTTTCTTATTAAAATACTTATTCATTTATACTCGCCTCGTACTTATTCTAGTTTCAAATATCATACCCGCTCTTTGTCATCTGTATTTAAAAAATAAAGAATATTCTCCATTAAAAAATCCACTACTTCTTCTGGCGATTCTATCATGCCATCACGACACCATCGCTCAATCACACTGCAGGAACCACAAACTAAAAAGGTACATTTCCATTTTCCTTCACCTGAATGTTCTTTTAACAAAGGATTTAAGGTTTCTTCTGCCCGGTCAATACAAATAGAATACGCCTCTTCTAAAATTGTACTGTTAAAATTAGGAGATGCCAACATCTGATAGATTTCACGATCTCTCATAAAATCGTTTAGCTGATCTAACATCAACTGTCGTACATTGCCCGGTTCACTTTTTTCTGCAATCATCTTTACTCTCTGACGACAGGTTTCTTCTAATTGTTCTCTCCAATCATAAATATCCTTGTAATAACGATAAAAAGTGGAGTGATTAATTTCTGCTTTTTCACAGACTTCTTTTAAGGTGATTTTATTAAACGGTTTTTCCTTTGTCAGTTCTACAAAGCTATCTAAAATTAAGTGCTTTGTCATTCGAACTCGTGCATTCTCAGACATTTTAGAGCTCCTTTGTCCACATATTTCCCCAAAATCTGTTACAAACGCACAGAATTTTTAAAAAGATGCGCATTTTGTCATTTTTCAAAAAATCCTATGATTTTCATCCCCTCTAAAATCTTATATCATCCTAACATGCTAATAATTTTATTGCAATTTTAAAAATACAAAAAGGAGGATGAGACTATGAGTGCAAGATATTGTAGCGCATGTGGCGCAAAAGCAGATTACGGTGCTCGCTTCTGCAGTGCTTGTGGAAAAAGACTTGATGGTGATACCGGAAGTATTTTCGACCGAATGACAGATGCAGTAAAGGATGTTTACCATCCAAATTATACAGATCATCAGACCTATGACATTGCATCAGAAGAACTAAGCCGAATCCAAATTAAAAGCGTAGTAAATAAAATCCATATCAGTTTAAGTAATGATGACCACATACATATTGCCTGGCAGGATAGTAAACTTCGCCACACAAATATAGTTCACCAGGGTGAAACCCTTTACATAGAAGAAGAAAATGTAGTAGCTATTATGGAAATCTTTGGACTAATTGAGCTTCGACAAAACAACGATGTTTACATTCGAATTCCAAGAAAATTTAAAGGAACCCTTCACATTGATAACACTAATGAAACAGTGTCTTTAGACAATGTAGAAATTGATGGTTCCTTAGAAATCGAAAGCGTAACCGGTGCAATACATCTAAACTGCTGCCGATTTAATTCCGGAATACTTCGAGGAAAAAACAGCAAAATTTCAGCTACCAGTGTGAATCCATTAAGTCATTTATCCTGCATTACTCAAACAGGACAAATTGATCTTTCCCTAACTGGAAGCAGAGAAGAATATACCATAGATGCCCAAACCAATCACGGTATGATTAATCGACATTCCTCTCGTCATGATGCTCCTGAAACAAGAGTCACGGAAGGAAGTGGCATTATTCGGGTTCTTCTAACTACCACAACCGGATGTATCGATTATCACTTTAACGACAGATATTAATCACAGCACAAAAGGAGATATATTATGAGTTATTGTAGACATTGTGGAACTGAATTAAATGGCGATATGCAATTTTGTCCAAGATGTGGAACTCCATGTCACACATCTTCCCATTCTCACTCTCATTACCACTCTCATTCATACGCATACCATGAAGAAAATTTTTCACTTTCCTGTGTCCTGGCTTATATTCCGGGACTATTCTGGTTACCTTTAGTTAGCCCAAGAAAAGATGAACGTCACACGGGTTGCGCAAAACAAGGACTTATTTTAACGATACTTGCAGTTGTTATTGCAATTGTAGCTTCCATTCTTTGGTCAGTCCTTATATCAAATGGTATCTTTGACCCAGACTTCTGGCAAAACCTATATGTAAACTGGACTGCAGCCAACTGGCCAGGAAAATTAAAAGATGTACTTTTAACTTTAGTATTAATTCCAATTGCAGCCTATGTTCCTATTAATTCCATATGTGGATTCTTCAGTCAGATGTCTAGTGACCGAGAATACATTCTACCAATCTTTGGCAGATTTGCTCGTAAGGAAGAATTCGTAGAAAACGAGGCTTAATTCTTACTTACTAAAATGCTTACGCGGGAGATGTTAATTATATATATGTGTGTGAAAGAGGAGGTTTTATCTATAACCTTCTCTTTCTTATTAGTCAATAATATCATTTTGAAATCTGGATAAATGCTCATAAGGCAAAATCAATCTTCCCCGATACAATCCACATCCATCATTTACCAACTGATTGTTTACAGCAGAAAACATATTTACATCAATCTTTGATAAATCTAACTGTTGTAATAAAATTCCTCTTTCATAGGCCTCATCAAAGTAAAGACACTCACCCTTTGGGATCTGGTCTCTTCTACGGCGTTCTTCTTCCTGTTTCTTTTCATATCCCAAATGATGTGCCGGACCAATCTCTGCATAATCATCCATTTCTTTTGTTCGAATCTGCACCTCTAAATAGGAACCGGAATAGTTGTCATAAAAGGTAATATGTAGTGAACGATACCCATTAAAACTTGGATTTTTAATATAGTCTCTATAATAAGGACGAAGTTTCTTATCAATCGCTTCTGAAGGTGACGTTTCTGGCATTTTATAAATCTTTGCACTAAAGCCCTTATCCTTTAAAAACTCTGGCAGGGCGTTTGCGATTTCATATAAATATCGTTGCTCCTTTTTTTCTCTATTTTCCCCTTCTTTTAAATGACATTTAGGAATGGATAATACAATTCGATAGGCAATTAAATCCCTGATAATTCCCATCCTCTGTTGCAGTTGTTCTACAGAAGGAAACTTCTTATTTTCCGTATAATACTCATAGACATTTTCTACAATATTTCCGTTAAACTTCTGTTCCGAACGAAGCAAGGATTTGATTCTTCCCTTAAAAGTAAAAGCTAAGGTTGGATACTCATCTGTCATATACTTATAAAACTCTCGAAGTCTTTGGGACTGTGAGGTCAAAAAATCGTTGTGTTCTAATAAATCGATTTGTTGTAGCAAAAAATCACAGTGCAATTTATCCACACTGCTATTTGTTTGATATGCCTCTTCTTTTAAATCCCCATAATAACGATGTAATATTTTTAATACTGTATCCCCCTCATACAGATAATCATTTAGTGAAATCATGTGACACCCTCCAGTAATCTTTTTCCCTATAAAAAAAGACAATGGGTCCTTTGTCTGGACGCCATTGTCTTCTACTATGGTATCATATTTTTTTCATAATATCTATGAAAGACTTTTATTTAAAGAACACCTGTCACCAAATACATGCTATAAATGGAGACCACCGAAATTACTGGAACTGTTACGGTATCATATCCATTCTTTGTAAATAATTCTGTTAAGGCTGCAAGAGGTGCTGCTACCATCACAGGAATAATACAGTTTTCCAATGGAACATTTCCTACTAGCATTAAAGTGGCCAGTCCAAATACAAAGGCCACGATACCCATAGCAAAAGTTCCTTCCCAGCTCTTTTTATGATCTACATTTTTAAACTGAACTACCTTGTGTTTTCCAAATCGCTTCCCAATCAATGCAGCGGAAGCATCTCCGAATCCCCACATTAAAATTGCTGCTATCGCTAACTCCTTTCGACCGAGAATTCCCCAGGCCACAAAAATAATTCCTGTCATGGTTCCAAATAACTGTACCAGACTAGATTTCAATTCTCCAGGACGTCGTTCTGACATCATGGAAGAGAACTTTTTATTCTTTGACATAATACTTAATGATGGCATCATTAAGACAATTAATCCCAAGGGAATAAGGGTTGCTGCTACCCATTCACTGGCTGCATAAATCATTACCACTACAGAAGAAAAGGCTAAGAAATGAAATAGCTTTCTAAATAATTCCTTTGGCAATGGTTTCAACTTGTTTACTAAAAATAAGATTAGCGCGTACGTAAACATATAGATGAAAAAATACTTTAATCCAACTAACACATCATTAATAATACTCATTTTATATTTCCTCCATTCTTTTTATGAAACTACAACTGATTCTTCTTCGTTTTGAATATATGTTTTTTTACTTTTCTCATGAGTCAAAGAAATACTTCTCCATGCCAGAATAAGCAAAATACTTCCTGTTATAATTGAAATAAAATCAGCTGTGACGTATGCCAATCGAATTCCTAAAAATCCCAAAAGCTTCTCTAATATATATAATGCAGGTATTAACACTAACCCCTTTTGCATAGCTGAAATAATGGTTGCCTGAACGACTTTTCCAGTAGCCTGTAAAAAATTTGTAGCCAGGAAGAAAAATCCCAAGAAGGGAGAGCTGATCATTAATATGGTTAAAATATCTTCTGCCATTTTCGCTACTTCTTCTGCCTTTAAAAATAGTCCAATAATAGAACCTCTATATAAAATTACAAATACTGTTGTAACGACTCCAACTCCAACTGTGAGAATAATTAATCGTTTCATAACACCAGCTAATTTTTTTATTTTATCAGCACCATAGTTATAAGAAATCAATGGTTGTGCTCCCATACAAATTCCCATCAACACCATAACAATAATCATATTTACTCTACCAGCCGCTGCATTTGCTGCAATGGAATCTGATCCATATTTTCCCAATAGCTGGTTTGCAAAAGAATTTGCAAGACCTGATAGCAAAGTACTTATGGCATTTGGAAGACCTAATGACATAATAGGAAAAATATAAATCGGATTTTTCTTTGCATAGAAGGGACTCATATTTACTACTATTGCTTTTTTCTTTAAATAGTAGGCAAAGTATATGGTTGCTATCATATTTCCTAAAACTGTTGCTACTGCAGCCCCAATAACTCCCATATGAAAACCCAAAATAAAAATAGGGTCCAAAATAATATTTATTATTGTTCCTAACAAATTTCCTATTAAACCTTCTTTCACCGCTCCTTCTGCACGAAGCAACTGTGCAAGCATATTTGTAATCAATAAAAATGGAGCACCTAAAGCCAGAATAATCATGTAATCTTTTGCATATTCCGCAATATCCTCGGTAGCTCCTAGAAATACTAACAAAGGATTATGGGCTGCTATAATTATTGCCCCTGAAATCATTCCACAGATTACAGCTCCCCACATGCAAAGAGAAGCTGACATTTTTGCATGCTCTATATCCTTTGAACCTAAATCTCTTGCAATAATAACTGAGCCTCCACCAGAAATTAGCATTGCTACTGCCATAATCATATTAAAGATTGGGCTTACTACAGAGATAGCAGCAACCTGTGCGGTCTCTCCTGTCTGTCCAACGAAAATCATATCTGCAAGGTTATAAACCAGCATAACCAATATGGCAATTAATGCCGGGCCTACCATGCTGAAAATAGATTTCCAAATATTATCACTCTCAAAAACTTCTATTTGCTTATCTTTCATTCCACCACCTCTAATTAACATTTGAAACTTATTCAACAATCGTTTATTATTACAATATGAATTATAAGAGAGGAATTAAAAGTTTCAACCATCAATTCCTCGTCAAATGAAACTTATGAAACAAAAAAGAAGAAAGTGTTGAAGAAAATGAAAAAAGGTGAAAAAAAAGAAGATGGCAGAGTTATTTATACCAAAATGAGAATACAAACTGCCTTCTATGAATTATTAAATGAATACGATTATGAGAAAATAACTGTTACCCTACTTTGTAAAGAAGCTGATATCAATCGGGCTACCTTTTACAAACACTATTTAGATATAGACGATTTGGTTGATAAGCTTCAGGAAAAAACAATTGCAGCTTTATCCAAAAAAATGCGCAACACCCCTAGAGATGAACTGGATAATTTAATCATTGATATTTTAAAATTTTATAAAAAAACAATCCAGGAACAAATGGATCCCCAAAAATTACCTGCCAAAGCTACTGCCAATTACACTTCTAAAATCACACGGTTAATCTATGATAATTTTTCAGAGTATACAGTATCTACAAAGGATAAAACACTAAACC
>JAIKXK010000403.1 GCA_024684155.1 Lachnospiraceae bacterium
TAGCGCACCCATCTGGCAGCATAATCTGTCGCATAAGCATGTCCATACTTTGGGAACTTCATCCAAGCATTAAGTAAATATCCATAACTATCAATTTGATTGAAGTTTTCAATATGATTTGTTCTATCCCATTCATGAGTCAAGTCCTTGAATCCACGTCTTTTAGCAAATTCATAATTCTTAATGCTATTCCATTCCATAAAATATGACATATAAATAGGATCTAACTTTTCAAGCAATTCACGTGATGGCGCCTCTAAATATGTTAGTTCATCTCGTGGCACCCCTGCTTTAACCAATTCCTTCAAATCTACATCAGGAGCCACGCCATTAAACACTTGCTCCCTAGCGGAATAGGTTTCCTTATCGTTTATTCCGCCGTATTCATATGACACATTTTCTCCATACACTAGAAGCGGAATATTTAGCGCCGCCGCATAATACAGCGGGACCGTATAAAGTAAACGATCTACATACCAAAGCGGACGACCATATTTTTCAAACATATATCTTGAAATCACCTTTGCAGCTCGTCTGTTTGGCTTAAACGAAATCATATTGCAACCAAAGGCTTCTGAAATATTTTTAATATTGTGCTTTCCTGCTTCCGTCATTGTAAAGAAATCTTCCACAGTAATAAGGAGTGGATTCATCCCAAGCACTTCCTTCATCACATGTACTTGATAATGCGAATCCTTTCCTCCGGAAACAGCAATAATACAATCGTACTCGCCTTCCTTTTTACGGCGGTACTTATCACATAAAACTTTTAGCTCATCAAATCTCGCATCCCAATCAACATCTTTTTTTCTCTCGTTATTTTGACACGCAATACATACTCCTTCACTATTAAATGTGATGTGCGGTCTTGTGTTTGGCATAATACATTTTGTACAAAATTTCATTTTAAGTACTCCTATCTTTTCAATTCTTGCTAACATTTTTTACTCTTTAGATATTATTTAATGCATGACTTTTTTTACTCAACACATCCGTAGCAGTCTCTCAATCCCAAATGCCTGTGTATACTAAATCCATTTTTATTTACTCCATCCACATCATGGTACTTTCCAACATAAATACGATCCCCATTATGATCTGTATCTCTGCACCACACAAAATCGTGATACCAGAGTTTTATATCCTTACAAATCCATGAAACGAAAAATGCGTAACAACAACTTACTGCCGTTGGAAAGGTATATTTCTTTGTCAAGTCCTCCGGCATGACCGCTCTACTATCTTCAAAGACTTCTTTTCTGATAAAAAACCATTCATTCTTCATTGAATTATCGATAAACGTCTCTTTTTCATACCAGTCTTGATTGTAAAAACAAGGTTCATATTCATCCGGATTTTTTCCAAAGACATCAATCAGATTCCGAATCGTTACCGGTTTTCCATCTTTAAATCTACTAACGCAAAGGATTAACATATAATCCTTACTCTTTTTTTGTAGCTCAGATAATTCAAACGTTATCTCCGGAATATCATCTATCAAAAAGTTCATCACTGTTTGATTCGACAGTTCATCCGGTCCTATGAAATTATCGCCCATGATTTGTTTTGCATCTTTTATACTTACCATATTTTATAGCAAGGATTCCTTCCACTTTTGATATTCAACGACTTCTTTTGCAGTTGCTAAATGTCCCATCTCAGAATACTTCTCGATTCGATCAAATTCAGCAGATAAACGATCAAATCTTGTCCCCCATCCGCTATCGATAAACCAGTTAAGATTTCGAACCGGAGCATTATATAAAATTAGGCCACTATTTGTATCTAACACCTCGCGCAAGAAGGTTAAATACGCTCTGTATTGATGTTCATGAGACGCTACCAGTGCAAGTTTCTTCCACCCATTCTCAAGTGCCATTTTCACAACTTCTTGTGCCTGCTGTTTTGTTTGCTTCGATTTGTCTTCGTGAATCAAATCACACTCCGGCACACCGTGTTCTAAAATATAAGGTTTGACCTCTTCAAACGGATAACTTCCATAATCTTTATCAACAATATTTCCGCTAAAAACTATTTTATTTACCAAACCATGTTGATATAACTCCACTGCTTTTTGAAAACGAAAAAAGCCATCCCCCTCAAGAAGAACCGCAACATCCGATTCTGTAAGGCAATCATTATCAACAATCGCCATGATCGTTTCTCTGTCAGTAATCATGTTCTCCCCCTCCTTCAATAATTAAATATCCTCCCAGAATATAGGATCTCTTGCAGGGATATCTTTATTTACAGTTTTTCCGATAATTGTATCTTTATACTTCGGCGGAATTCCAAGTGCCGGGCGAAGTACATCGATATCTTCAGCGCTAATCACCTGTCCCGCCTTTAAATCTCTTTTTGCATATAAGCAACGGCGCTGAACATATACAGTTTCGCTTTCTTCTTCCACCACTTCTTTTCTGGTACTTCCCATTGCGCGCTCTACCTCGCGAATGGAATCAACCATGAATTTAAATTCATCCGGTTCCATAGAATGCGGATGATCCGGACCTTTGTCATTTTTATTTAAAGTAAAGTGTTTTTCAATTACTCGTCCACCCAATACGACAGATGCTAATGCAACTACATGTCCCGGTGAATGATCCGAATAACCTGTCAAGCAATCAAATGCGCTCTGATAGGTCTTTAATACATTTACATTTGCACTATCAATCTTTGAAGGATAATTTGTAATGCACTGCATCAACACCAAATCCTTATTTCCGGTTTTTTCAATGGTTCGAACTGCTTCATCGATTTCCGACATGGTTGCGTCGCCTGTAGCAAGCATAATTGGAAGACCTTTTCTGGCGGTATAATCCAGCATCTCAAGCCATGTAATTTCTCCGGAGCCAATCTTGATAAACGGCACATTCATATCTGCGCACAAATCTACCGCCTCTTTAAAATAAGGGGATGTAGAAAAGTCAATTCCAACCTTCTTACAATAGTCTGCGATCTCTTTATGCCATTCCATTGGAAATTCTACATCTTTAAAAACCTCGGACACGGTTCTACCCCAAGACCCATGCACACCATGCAATTCCATTTTGGAGAATCCACCTTCGGAAACAATGGTTTCTGCTACAAACGTCTGAAACTTTGCACAATCTGCTCCGGCTTCTTTTGCAGCATCAATTAGCTTTTTT
>JAIKXK010000004.1 GCA_024684155.1 Lachnospiraceae bacterium
AACTGATAAATCCTCAAACGCAGTCTCTATATCATAATACCTCGTATTACATGAAATTAACCATTCCACTAAATATCACCACTTCCATATTAAATCCATTAAACTCTTGAATCGATTCAATTATAAAATATTACTTCTATCTTCGCTTTACATATTCCTCTGCTTCATTGTATCCAAGATATGCATAGTTATTTTCAATAGCTTCTACTAAAGCCCAGTAGTATTTTGCCCCAATAGTAGCTCTATCTTTACGTTCTTTACATGTTAAAGTCACAACGTCAATATCATCCCAAGAACCTATTGTTTCCAGAGCGTCGTACCATTTCGCTGTCTCAGATGGAAGTTTTCCTCCATTTTCCTGTCTGCAAATATCATCCAACTGATTTTTCTTAATCAGATAAGCAACACCATACGTCTTACCCTCTGTATTCATATCCAAGAACGCAACACCAGAGCCTTCCCATGTTGAAGAGCTATTTGCACAGTACATCTCATACGGAAGCATATAATTCATTTTTGTAAGCGGGAGTGTTTTGTCAGTGCATCCAGGATAAACACGCTCCATATCGCGAAATCTTCCACCCTTGATATAACACAAAAAACGTTCCTCGAGCATATTTACTCCATAGCTCACATACCATACATAATCATCTCTTTTAAGTGTTCCATAGTGTTCATTTTTATTATTCATTCTTACATACTCCTCTTTAATTTTTCTTATTTCAAATTCCACCAAATCTTTATATACATTACTTGGTTCATTAGTATCGTGTTTGTACTCTGAGGTAATTGTATAAACCGGGCAATTATCAACGACATCCAATGCCACAATACGCCCATACCAATTAGGGCTATTGCATTCTTGTCGCTGCACATCTAAAAACTGATTCCACGTGATTTTATATAAACGCATGTAGACATTATCGTTTCCAGCAGGTTCAAAGAATGCCACTCCCTTGCCATCCCATGTAGAACTGCTATTGCCATAATACATTAGGCCTTTATAAGTTCTAACCATCTCATCTGTCCACGGAGACTTATCTGCACACCCAGTATACGTGCGACCATTTAGTGCATACATTCCACCAAAAATATATTTAGAAAAACGTTCCTGGTTCAAGTTGGATCCATATGTTGCATACCAAACATAATCCCCATTTTTTACATTCCACATTCTTCGCATAGGTTCTGTCGCAGTATTGGGATTATAAATATATACATAAGCCATTAGGCTCTTATCACCATCGCAGAATACCTCTTTTACTGTTCTGGTATATAAATGACCTTCACCCTCGTAATAATCGAACTCCGGTAATTGAGATTCACTTATCTCATATACCTCACCAATCACTGATTCGCCATCTTCTTCCTTGACCCCAGGAAATTCACCCAAATCATACATTGCGAAGCCTGGCAAGATATATCTCCCAATAAATGCATTTTCAGAAAGCTTATTGTGTGCTCTTTCATCTTTCATCAATGATCCATATACAAAAATATACTTTGCATCCATATTTATCCCCTCCTACGCATTTATCGTTTTTACAAACAAATCTCCTAAACCAAGCGTTGTTTGACAATACAGAAGGGCAAACGTTGCAGCAATCACTTCAACCTCTTCATCTTGAATCCAATCCAATGTTAAGTCATAAAACAATTTAGGTTCTTCGCCAGATTCATTCATCCAAATCCGAATGGTTCCATCCGTCAATTCGATATCATCCAAATTCTCATCTAACCACTCTTTAATCTCATGAATGCTATCCATGTCCTTAACATTCATAACTTCTTTCTTGTTCTCATCCATAATCTGAAAACTAAACTCATATGCAAATAAATTCATTGTGCTACCTCCTTATTGGTGTCTTGTTCTTTGTTACAAGACAATAATATCAGCCACCAATAAGTTCTTCACCGAAGCTCAGCTTCGAATTCAATTAAAGAGTCGGTATGATGGAAATAATATCTTCTTTCTTTATTCGGACACTCTCATTATCCAGAGTTTTGACAGAAATCCCTTGTCCATCAATATTAATAACACGGCAATTATCGATTTCTTTTTCACATCCATTTTCGGTATATACTAAAAGCGTATTTACACTTGATTTATATACATATGCAGCTATTGCCATTTCTTTATCCGAAGGCGAATACCTCGCAACATCATATTCATCAAGAAACATATTATTCTGGGAATTAGATTCCTTTTCAAGGCGTTCATACCAATCCTGATTTAATTTTAATCTGTTAATCAAGACATTACAGATTCTGTCTTTTGCATATTGTGATAACTGTCTCCATATATTTTGAGCCATATTCCAAGCATAATCATGAAACAATGGGTTCTGCTCTTCCTGGGCACGCAATCCTTCTAAGGTACAAACAACTTCTGTAAGGTTTGGTGTTAACATCATCGGATGCACAGAGGATATAAACTCCACTTTCGACCTGCTTCGATCAAACTGAACCTTAAAACTATTACCTAAAATTGCCGTACCATCTTGTAGGCACGCTAAATCCGTTTCTATAGTTCGCTCACTGACCATAAACTCTTCTGCAACCTTGGCTATATCAAATGATTTATCACTCCCATGACCACAATCATGCATTTTTTTCGTTAGCATTAATTGCCGTTCTAATGGGGTATACTGTTTCGGCAAAAGATTTATTTTTTTTGTGTTCCATTTCTTTGTCAGATTTGTTTGGTTATTTAAATACGAAAAAAAAGCATTATACATATCTGCTTCTGTATTACTTCTTCTAGCCAACGAGCAAATATAGTCTATTGCGCTTTCTCTAATTTCATCAGGAAAATACACATCAGTAACCAAACTATTCTTGTTCATTCCTTGCTCCATAACGCCCTCTAAGAGGACCTTTATTTTCTTATTTTCCTTCTTTTGTATGCTTGATACACTTGGCAATGACTCAAGATACTCATTAATCATATTTTCCAATGTATACTTAGCCATATCATTTCCTCCTCTTATATTGCAAACGCAACACTTTCCCACTTGAAACAATACAAAAAACCCTGACATAACGTCAGGATTTTCGTATTAAAGCTGTTTTATTTTTCTGACGAAACTATTCTATCCAATTCACTTTCCATCTGACTGATTAGATTAACAACAAGCGCATTGCCCATCATAAATCTACGCTTATTCGTTGGCATTTCGACTACATCACCATTCACATCACAATACTGAGTATGTCCTGTAGGGAAGCCCTGAATACGTTCTGTTTCTTCAGCTGTAAGAAGACGAATCTTACCTGTCTTCTTATCTTTAACAATATGAGTCGTTCTACTAAATGAACCTTCTGACGTAAGCATTGTTCTTGCAGGTTTATCCTCTGCATCAATCATAGGGATAGCACCTTCTGAGAATAAATATTCATGACCATTTGCAGCTTTTCTAGGAAGCTTCTTAGCGCCCTTTAAATACTGCCATGTCTGTCTCTTTTCCTTCGGAAGTTTTCCTAATGTTTCATCGCTGTGTGTAACATCTGGATATGTATAGTATAGTTTTTCCTCTGGAATAAAATACTTATCATCTACATCTCCGGTATCCATGATGTCACCTAGAGTAATCTGCTTTCCATCATATGATGGAATTGTTTTTACAGTGTAAACCACTCCATCTCTCATCACTCCCGAGTTTTCAAACCCAAATTTAAAGTAGGCAGACAATTCGCCTATTCCCTTTGGTAGTTTTTCTATTTTAATCTTTTTTGCATCCATTTCTTCTATCGGAAATGTCTTTGCAAAAAATCCCTCAGAAAATATCTGCTTAGCAATGCTTGCTCTATGTAATTCATCACCATATTCTGCGATATAGTTAATAGCATTTGTAATCTCTTTCGCATAATTCAAATCATTTTTGTATGCGAAAATAAATGTTCTACGACGTCTCTGCTGATATCCATATTCAGCAGCATTGATAACGCGCCACTCAACTGTATATCCCTCATCACGAAAGCATGCGAGAATGATTCCGAAGTCTCTTCCTCTCTGACTCGCTGGAGACTTAATCAATCGATCAACATTCTCAAGCAATACAAATGGAGGTTTCTTTTCTTCTAGAATTTCTCTAATTGACCACCAAAGGACACCTTTTTTTCCTTCAAGGCCCTTTGATGTTGCAAGAGAAGATGCGACAGAATAATCCTGACAAGGAAATCCACCAACTAACAAAGAAAAATCAGGAAGTGTTAATTTATCTACTTCCTCGATATTCCAATTAGTAGTATCCTCACCATTCTTATCCAGACAAGTTCCAAAATGATATTTATAGCAATCATGAGCATACTGAGTTTTCTTCTCA
>JAIKXK010000019.1 GCA_024684155.1 Lachnospiraceae bacterium
GGCATAAAACTCATCCATCCACATTTCAAGGGCAATTGGCAAAGATCCACCTCTATCCTTAAAATCTACATCTGCCATACGACATAAGATTTCCAGTGTTTGAGAATACAGCATAGAGCAAATGAAATTAAAAGAATCATCGTTATCGTCTACACATAAAAACAGTGCCAACTTATTGTTCGTCGGTTCCTCAACTGTTCCGCCAACACCGGTTGCAAACTCTCGTAAATGTATATCATCATCCGAAAAAATTCGCTTAAGTCCTCCGGTCTCACAAAGTTTTAACTTGGCATTTATAATAATAACGATAGACTTCACCGTTTCTGCAGCGCCGGATTTAAACTTACGATAATCCCTTACAGCAGGGTTCATAGGGCTATCCATTTCTGCTAATCGATTCATCCTGGTCTGTAGCAACGAAGGTGGTTCTTCGCCTTTCTTCACTTTTACAGATGTATCCGGAAGCATTTCCTCGTTTACATACTTTAGAACATTATTAAAAGTTCCTTTACGCCCTTCCAAGCGCGCGATAAACCATTCGTAATAGAAGACAGACTGTAAATACATCATCGGCCCATCCGTCCAAAATGGATCATTAATCGCAGAATCCGGAGGCGTTAATGCATCATATATATTTGAAATCAATTTGATCAAATCATTTTCATTCTCTATGTATTCGAATGGATTATATCGATCTGACTTATTTTGATTTTTCAAATCCAAACAGCGAACCGTATATCCCTTGGATTCTAGATATAAGCCATACTTATACATAAGCTCCCCCTTTACATCTAAGACAATGAAATTACCCTGAGCCTGTAGTAAATTCGGGGTCACAATGGATGTAGTCTTATAGGTACCGGAAGAACCAATCACCAGCATATTGTTATTAGAAGGTGCCTTGTCCCCCTGCTTGGCTATTCGCAGGTTTCTGGTAAGCACACGATTTTTCTCATATACCGGATCTGATCTACGCTTCGAGACATCAAAAGGATTCCCCCAATCTTCATCTCCATATTCCTTTCCGGTTTGAAAATTTCGAAAATGAAAAGATATGTAATAACACAGAAAAATCCACGCCACCAATCCTACACCGATACAAGCGGGAGTTTTATCATTAAACCAAATCCAAGGCTTATAAAACTGTAATAGTACCTGTTCTAAATAAATACTGTAGTTATAAATCGATACATCCGGGAAGGAAAAGATTCCTGAAACGTAGTAGCTGATTACTACAATTGGTAACAGTATCACTCCATAAACACTCATAGGCAATTTTTTTCTCTGTATCATCTGACACCTCCTACTTAATCTTTGGAGGCACCGGCACTTCTTTATTTGCAAGTCCGGATGCACCTATATTGTTATGACTCTTCTGCAACAATGCTCTTTCCAAGGCATCCCAATCATATTCTCTTTCCTCAAAGTCATGAATCTTATGCCATGCATCATTCTTTTTCACACCAACCATTACTGATTTTTCGCGTTCACTTGCCAGTTTTCCAAAACGATCAAAGTAACGATAGAGATCATCTCCTGATTTGTATAAATCCCTCGTCCCATTCTTTCCCTTACTAACCATGACAAGGGGGGCTTCGTCCTTCTGGACAAATACCAGATACCTCGGTCTATCAGCATCTTCAATAACAAACACATGAGACTTCTCAACAGATAAAATCTGTTCTGAATCACCATAAGTTCCTGGAATTCTACAAAAAAATCGCTCCGGGAATTTCTCTTCCATCTGTTTTGGAAGTGGATTCACAGGATTATCAACAAGCGTCATCTCATCAATAGATAATTTGCAATCGTCATCACTTCGAAGAAACAGAGCACATTCTGCACTATCCGCCGGTTTGATGGTATTCTCTAACTTATCTATAGAAAGTTCTTTTTCAGTAACCTCAGTATCCTTATACTTTGAAACAGCAGCTTTTTCTTTTTCTCCTGCCTGTTCCATATAATCATCTGCGGTAATCTTTGCAGTATCCGTATAATCCTTAGGGGATTTCATCACGTGCATTTCAGAAACTTCCCGTCCTTGTTTCAATAATCCCTCGCGATATAGCTGATATGCCTGTTTCATAGATTGTACAGAACTATTGGAAATTGCAAACTGCTTCTCTCCATCCTTTAGATTCAAATCAGGAAGAGGCGCATAATCCACACGCAAATTTTCCATAGCGCTCTTCATACTCTCAAAAGCCTCGTCCGGAATAGAAACAATGCTCGTCCTACCATTCGTGAAATTCCGAAGATCATCTAAGTCCTTTACTCCACCAGAAAGATTCTCCTGAATATAGTCACCATAGAATTGCTGAAATC